>JADGHY010000107.1 GCA_019683625.1 Thermoflavifilum sp.
GATTTAACCCGGAATATTTTTTTAGAACGCCATCAGCATGCAGGGTTCGACAACCTGAATATCGTCACGCTTTTGAGATGCCCCATTTCCGGAGGTGAACTTGTTTTAGACAAAACAAGAACAAAGTTGATTTCAAAAGAAGCTGGTGTGTACTATCCTATTATTCAGGATATTCCAATACTTGTTAAATCAGAAGCCAGGAGTTTATAAAATTATGGGCTTGCTTCTCATGGAAGCTCTTCAGAAATTATGCTTTCAATGTGATCATTTGGAAAGTGGTACGGGGCGGAATCGAACCGCCGACACGAGGATTTTCAGTCCTCTGCTCTACCAACTGAGCTACCGCACCAGATCTGACGACATCTGCGCCAGGGCACGCAAAGATAAGGATTTTCTTATCCGCACCAAGTAACCTGCTGTTCAACAGCTCACTTGCGTGGCGAGTGCCAGCTGAGCAGGCCTAATTCCCATATTCACTGAGGAATTTGATGCGCATGAGTTTGAGCTGTTCCACGGTATAATCCCCATCACTGAGGGCTTCTCTGGCCGCTTCGAGGCTGGAAGTTTCGCAATGCCTGAAATATTCCATGATTTCTTCCTTGGCATATTCATCCAGCTCCTCATCAATGCAATAGTCCACATTCAATCGCGTACCGCTGGCCACAATGGTTTCCATTTCATCGAGCAGCTGGGACAAGGTTAAATCCCTGGAGCGCGCTATGGTTTCCAGCGGAATTTTTTTATCGATATTCTGGATGATGAATACTTTCAGGCCGCTTTTGTTGACCACGCTCTTCATCACGAAATCGTCGGGCTTTTCGATATCGTGCTCTTCCACATATTTTTGAATCATCTCCACAAAAGGCTTTCCGAACTTAATGGCTTTGCCTTTGCTCACGCCTTGAATCCGTTCCAGTTCTTCCAATGTGGTGGGATATTGGGTGGCCATATCTTCCAGCGAGGTTTCCAGAAAGACCACGAAAGGTGGAAGCCCTTTTTCTTTGGCTACTTTTTTCCGCAGATCCTTCAGCATTTCAAACAATACCTGATCCACGGCACCCGCTCCGGGACCGGTTGGCATATCCTCTTCCTCCGCATCTTCTTCATCAAACTGATGGTTCAGGGAAAAATAAATCGGATAGGGATGGGAAAGAAATTGCCGGCCTTTTTCCGTGAGCTTCAGCAAGCCATATTCTTCAATATCTTTTTCAATGAGCCCTTCCAGCATCATCTGCCGGATGAGCGAATTCCAAAAATGGGCGTCATGTTCCTTTCCGCTTCCAAATTCCGGAAGTTCATCGTGCCGATAAGTGGTAATTTGCGGGGTGGGCTTGCCACAAATCACATCCACCAGATATTCTATTCCAAATCGCTCGTGAAGGGCCTGAATGGTGCGCAGGACAATGGCCACCCGATTTTTCACCTCAATTTTTTCTTTCGGATTCAGGCAGTTATCACAATGGCCACAATTTTCTTCCTGGAATTGTTCGCCAAAATAGTGCAGGATAAACTTGCGCCGGCACACAGCACTTTCCGCATAAGCTACCATTTCATTGATAAGCTGTGCACCCATTTCCCTTTCGCTAAGGGGTTTGTCGCGCATCAGCTGCTCCAGCTTGTGGATATCCTTATGGGAGTAAAAACAAATACATTTTCCTTCCAGGCCGTCACGGCCGGCTCTGCCGGTTTCCTGGTAATAATTTTCCAGGCTCTTGGGAATATTGTAATGAATCACATAGCGAATGTCGGGCTTGTCTATGCCCATCCCAAAGGCAATCGTAGCCACGATCACCTCTACTTCTTCCATCAGAAACATATCCTGCCGCTGGGTGCGGGTGGCTGCGTCGAGTCCGGCATGATAAGCCACGGCCTTGATGCCATTGGCCACCAACATATCGGCAATTTCTTCCGTGGTTTTCCGGTTTAAGGTATAAATGATGCCGCTTTTGCCCCGGTGCTGCATGATGAACCGCACGATTTCCTTTAGCGTCTGATCTTTTTTGCGCTTGGGGCGGATTTCATAATACAGATTGGGACGATTAAATGAAGAAATGAACACATTCGGATGCCTGAGCTCCAGGTTTTTCAGGATATCGCTCTGCACTTTAGGCGTGGCCGTAGCCGTGAGGGCAATGACGGGCAACTGATCATTGATGGCATTAATCATTTCGCGCAGGCGCCTGTATTCCGGCCGAAAATCATGCCCCCATTCGGAGATGCAGTGTGCTTCGTCTACGGCAATGAATGAAATTTGCAATTCTCGGAAAAAGCTCAGGTTATCAGCCTTGGTAAGGGTCTCGGGTGCCACATACAACATTTTGGTTTTCCCGGAGCTCAGATCGGATTTCACGCGCCTGATTTCGGTCTTGGAAAGCGTGGAATTCAGAAAATGTGCCACATGATCCTTGCTGCTGTATGAGCGGATCAAATCTACCTGATTCTTCATGAGCGCAATGAGCGGCGATACAATGATGGCACAGCCCGGACTGATAAGCGCAGGCAGCTGGTAACAGAGCGACTTTCCGCCACCCGTAGGCATGATCACAAACGTGTCTTTACCCGAAAGAATGCTGCGGATAATTTTTTCCTGATTTCCTTTGAAGGTTTCAAATCCAAAATGCCGCTTGAGTTGGGCGTGCAGATATGCAGAAGAGGTGATATCCTGATGATCCTGATCGGGTAAGGATGATGGGGAAGATGACGTGGAAAAATCCGTTGTAACAGCCTCCTGCACGGTGCGAGCTTTCACTGTTCTTTTACTCATATCCCTGAAGTATTGGCATATTCCCAATGGGGGAATATCCTGAAACAAATTATGTTTTTTGTTTATTTAAAAAAGCGCACACGAAGTTACAGAAACCGGCTAAAATAGTCAAGCAAAAAACCGTAAGCTCATCTAAAGCAGGCGCAAAAAGATTAGAAACTTTTTAAAAGATATGGTAGGTGATAAAACTCGCCATATAGGCCAGCCCCGTCATGTATGCCAGTTGAATGAGCGGGAATTTCCAGGATTTGGTTTCTCTTTTCACCACGGCCAGGGTGCTCATGCATTGCATGGCAAAGACGTAAAAAATCATGAGTGAAAGACCTACAGGTAGCGTGTAAACCTTGGAGCCATCGGGATGGCGGGCCTGCTGGAGCTTTTGCCGCAGGGTGTCCCGATCGGCATCTTTGCCGCCCTGGACACTGTAAAGGGTGGCCATGGTGCCTACAAACACTTCACGAGCCGCAAAGGAAGTAATCAGGGCAATGCCAATCTTCCAGTCAAACCCCAGCGGACGGATAACCGGTTCAATCACGTGGCCCAGGATCCCTGCATAGGAATGCTCGAGCCGCTGTGCCTGGTATGCTATTTCCAGCGCATCTCTTTGCTGAGGCTGCTGGGCCATCAGCTCGGCATAATGGATGCGCAGCTGCTCCATTTGCCGGTGTGGCCCATAAGATGCCAATATCCATAAGATTAAGGAAATGACCATGATTACCTTTCCTGCATCGGTAACAAAAATCCGGGCTTTTTGCACCATGGTGATGAATACATTTTTCCACCTGGGCGGGCGATATACGGGTAATTCCAGGATGAAATAACTTTTTTCTTTCACCCGGATGATTTGTTTCATTACCCATGCCACAACCAGCGCCATGAAGAAGCCCAGCAGATAAAGGCCCATCATTACCAGTCCTTGCAGGCTCAAAAAGCCCAGCAGATAGCGATCAGGAATCACCAGCGAAATCAACACAATATACACGGGCAGGCGAGCAGAGCAGCTCATGAGAGGCGTGACCAGAATGGTGATAAGCCTTTCCTTGTAGTTCTCAATATTGCGCGTTGCCATGATAGCGGGTACAGCACAGGCGAGTCCGCTGATCAAGGGCATGACAGATTTGCCATTTAACCCCACCTGGCGCATTAGCCGATCGCTCAGAAAGCTCACGCGCGCCATGTATCCCGTGTCTTCCAGGATAGTAATCAGGCCAAATAAGATCATGATTTGGGGCACAAACACGGCAATTCCACTCAGTCCGGCTATTATGCCATTGATCAGCAAGTCGCTGAACCAACCCGCAGGCAACACATCCCCCATCCAGGTGCTGAGCCAGGTAAAGGCCTGTTCAATGAGCCCCATGGGATATTGGGCCAGCCAAAAAATGCTCTGGAATAACAGAAATAATACTGCCAGCAAGATGACGTAGCCCCAGAACCGGTGAAGCAGCACCTGATCAATGCGTTCGGTGATGAGGTTTTTCCGGTGCGGGTCGTCTATCCATACCGACTGAGCCATGATCTGGGCGATGCGCTGATAGCGCTGCATGATTTCCTCGCCCTGTACTTTGGCCCGGTTAAACTGTTCTTCTGCCAGGATATTCATGAGGGCAAGCCGCTGACCGCCATTCAAGAACTTGAGTTGTTCGTGATGGGCAGCGATTAGCAAAGCAGGATAGTCGCCCCGTACTTCCACATACTTTCGGGTACGGCAAATCACGCCCGGAGCCAAATCCCTGATGGGAATGAAATCGGTGGCCGGAGGCTGATATTGGTGGGCTGCTGTGAGGGCCAAGGCTTTCTTTAAAGCCGTAATCCCCTTTTCCTTTCTGGGGTTCACGGGCACTACCGGCACGCCTAAGGCCAATTCCAATGCCGGCACATCAATCCGGATACCTTTTTGCTGGGCAATGTCCATCATGGTCAAGGCGATGACCACCGGTATTTTCAGGTCAATGATCTGGGAACAAAACAGCAAGTTCCGTTTGATATTAGAAGCATCGGCCAGGCATATTACAACATCGGGCCGATCGGGATTACGGGGATTCAGAAGCACATCAAAAGTTACCCATTCATCGGCACTTCGGGGATAAATGCTGTAGGTTCCGGGAAGATCAACTACTTTGGCCAGCCGATCGGGGTCTAACTGCGTGAAGCCTACTTTTTTATCAACGGTCACCCCGGGGAAATTACCCACTTTTTGGTTCAGCCCGGTGAGCACGTTGAACAGAGAAGTCTTGCCGGAATTAGGATTTCCAACCAGTACTATGCTGATACTTTCGCTCATGCCCTGTTCAGGAATTTGCAAAGCTATGCATTATTCTTCCAGGGGATGGGCGCCAATCCGAAAATTCCTTATTCCAAAAAGGAAAATTTATTGGGGCTGAATATTAAACAAGCTGAAAAACAAGTACAGCAAGCCATCCATCCATTCGCTGCTGGAGCTTGTATCGGCCTGTTTTTCTTTTCTCCAGCCGGGGGCCAGATCAGAAATGGACAGGCCGGAAAAGGCCAGTGGATGGGGCTTTGGTTGATTGGAAGCGGATTGTGGGAAACGCTCCTCATCATCGGGCTCATCCTCATCTCCCCCGTGCTGGTATGGATCTTGCCAGGCAGGTGCTCCCAGCAAAAACGCTTGTTTGTTGTTGGGGACATACACGTTTACCTCTATCTGTTGATTGCGGAAGGGGACGCCGCTAGGCAGAGGCACAGCATCGGGAAGGCTGATCACAGAATCCTGTTGCGCAAAGGAAAATGAGAGTCGGCGGGCATTTTCAAATGCTTCACTACCCGTAGCACCCCTGGCCGATTTCAGGATTTCAATCCGAAAACTATCGTTTTCCGGGGCAGGAATAATGTGCACATGCACGTTGGGATAAAACAGCGAGTCATCGCGAAGGCTTATCCAGTCACCCAAAATCATGTGGTACCGGCCTGCTGCGTCCGTAGATTCATCCATCACAGGCTGCAGCTTCACATAAAGCGTTTTGCCGGAGGGCTGGTGAAAATCCACCTGCATCCGGGAAATTCTTTTCACCCGAAAATGGTGTCCAACATCCCAAGTCATATAAAGAACCATGAGCAAACCGAGCAACCACAATAACACAAGGCCATATCCCACGGCAGCATGCATTCGTTGGGCTCCTGCCAGCTTGCGAATCAGAAAAATCATGAAAGCCACTACTGGAATGCCTAATACCAATACCAATGCCGGCCAGAACAGCATTCCGGGCCATGCACCCACCCAGATAAAGCTTTTCAGGGGGATGACTATTGCCGAAGAACCGATTAAAGCGATTAGGGTTACTCCCAGCGAGAAAATAATCACTAAGCCAATCAGGATCAAAATAACCTTAGCCGCCCAGCCCACCACTCTAAGCAAAGCCAGGATAATTTCCCTGAGGGCTTCTCCTATATCAGTGGTTTCTTTTTTTTTAAAAACCCCGGCAGCTTCTTTGCCCAGATCCTGCGCCTTGGATTTGACGCCGCTAAGCTCTTCTTTCACGGCCTGCGAAATATTTTGCAAGTCCACCCGCTCCCCACGCATCTCCAGCTTTTCGGCTGCAGTCCGGGCTCTGGGTACAGCAATCCACAACACCAGATACAGCAACACCCCCGTGCCGGCTCCAAAAAGCAATAACGCAAATACCAAACGGAAGATGACCGGATCCACACCAAAATAAGCGCCTAAGCCCCCACACACACCACCCAAAATTTTATCATCCGGATCGCGGTATAGCCTTTTGCGGGGACGGAAGCTCACCGAAGGCTGCGGCGTGGCTGGGGAGGATGACTCTGTTTCACCCCCCAATTCTTCGGGCCTGCCCATGGCCGCAATCACCGCATGAACATCATCATCGGTAATGCAATTCCCACCTTTCCGCAGTTGTTCCTGAAAAAGCTCCCCAATGCGGGCCTCAATGTCAGAAACAATTTCATCGCCTCCCTCCTCCTGACCAAAATGCCGCTGCAGGCTTTCGATATAAGCCTTCAACAGGTCATAAGCCGTATCTTCCATCGGAATCAACAAGCCAGCCAGATGTACATTGATAATTTTTTTCATTTTCAGATAAAATTTACAGGTATGGATGAATATTATGAATTCGTTTGGGTAAGCTGGTTGACGGCTGTTACCATCTCTTTCCAGGTTTCCTCCAGCATGTGATAGAATGCTTCGCCTTCTGGAGTCATCGAAAAATACTTGCGTGGCGGCCCCGACGGACTTTCCACCCAACGATATTTGAGCAACCCTGCATTTTTCAGCCGCGTGAGCAAAGGATAAAGCGTGCCTTCCAACACGTGCAACCCTGCGGCCTTCATCTTTTCAATGATATCCGAAGGATAGGCTTCCCCCTGCCTGATAATGGCCAGGATACAAAACTCCAGCACGCCCTTCCGCATCTGCGACTGTGTGTTATCAATGTTCATGTCATCGTCTTTTATTCAAATCACGATGCAAACTTATGTATTTTTTGAATACTATGCAATACATACTACCTTGTTAATAAAAATTTTTATAAATGGCAGATATATCGGATG
>JADGHY010000108.1 GCA_019683625.1 Thermoflavifilum sp.
GTTTTATTTTCAGTCGCATGCGTGGAGTTGCCCTTACCTGTTTGTTTTGCTTGGTGCTTTGCACTCACCGGCTGGCTTGGGCTCAGCAAAAAGATGGGGATGCCTTACAGCTGTATGTGTTTGAAGCGGATCGGGTATTTGATGGAGAACAGATGCACACAGGATGGTGGGTGATGGTCAAAGGCAACCGGATTGCAGCTGCTGGGGACTCAGGCAGCTTTGTGATTCCTCCTGCAGCTATGATTTTCCATTTGCATGGCATGACGCTTTTACCCGGACTCATTGAAGGGCATGGACATATGTTTTTGCATCCCTATAATGAGGCTTCATGGGATGATCAGGTATTAAAGGAATCGCTGGCCGAGCGAGTAGCCAGGGCGGTGGTACATGCCCGGGCTACGTTGATGGCTGGCTTCACCACAGAACGCGATCTGGGAACGGAAGGAGCTGGGGCTGCCGATGTGGGGCTCAGGCTGGCCATTGAGAAAGGAGTGATTCCTGGCCCGCGCATGCTTTGTGCGACAAGAGCTATTGTTGCTACCGGTGCTTATGGCCCGAAAGGTTTCCGGCCTGACTGGGAAGTGCCACAAGGCGCACAGGAAGCATCGGGCATTGATGGCATCATGCAGGCCGTCCGCGACCAGATCAAGCAGGGTGCAGATGTGATTAAAATTTATGAAGACTACCGCTGGGGGCCGAGAGGAGAAAATGAACCCACCTTCACCATAGAAGAGCTGAAAGCGGCTGTGGAAGTAGCACACAGCAGCGGTCGCATCGTGGCCGTTCATACCGTTACGGCCGAAGGCATGAGAAGAGCCATCGAAGCCGGCGTAAACACCATAGAACACGGAGATTTTGGTACCCCGGCCGTATTTCAACTGATGAAACAAAAAGGTATTGCCTTGTGTCCCACCATTGCTGCAGATGAGGCCATAGCACAATATCAGGGATGGCGTAAAGGCATTGACCCGGATCCTCCCCGCATTGTGGAAAAGAAACGCAGCTTTCGGGCTGCCCTGCAAGCGGGAGTGAAAATATGTATGGGAGGCGATGTGGGCGTGTTTCCTCATGGGGATAATGCCAGGGAAATGGAAGCCATGGTGGCCTATGGCATGCTGCCGATTGATGTATTGCGCAGTGCTACTGCTGTGAATGCCGATGTGTTTCAGATGGCCGACCTGATAGGCCGTATCCGGCCCGGCCTTTTGGCCGATTTAATTGCCGTGCAAGGCGACCCTTCCCGGGATATTCAAGATATCCGCAAGGTGAGGATGGTGATGAAAAATGGCGTTTTTTACCGGAAACCCGAATAAAACCCGTGGCGGCAGCTTCATTTTTCTTAGGTTTGATTTCTTAGGTTTGAAACAGCATTTTTTATGGCGAATCGGCAACTTATTTCTTCCGGCACTTCCTGGGAAAAACAATTTGTCTATAGCCGGGCTTTGAGGGTAGGCCCTTTTGTATTTGTGGCAGGTACAACGGCTATCAACGAAGCGGGTGAGGTTGTGGGCACAGGAAATTCCTATCAACAGGCCATGTACATATTCCAAAAAATTGAAAAAGCCTTGCAGGAGGCAGGAGCATCTCTGCAAGATGTGGTCAGGATTAGAACATTTGTTACCGATATCAGCCAATGGGAGGCAGTAGGCCGCGCTCAAGGTGAAATATTTGCCACCATCCGCCCCGTGGCCACCTTGGTTGCCGTGAAAGCCCTGGTTCATCCCGAGCTGATGGTGGAAATCGAAGCCGATGCCGTGATAGATTAGTGATTATCTTTTCCCCTCCTTGCACATCTGCTCTTCTCTTCTTTCTCTTCTGTTTATCGATATCATCGCTGATAGGCGGCCTCCGCAAAAAAATTTTGCGATTAACAAAATTTAGCTATACTTTGCGTAATAATTACGCAATCATTCAAATGGCTCTGTTCAAGCAGTTTTTGCGAATGAGCACATGAAAGGATGGCGTATGCAAAGGATGGCAGAAACAATGGTTTAAAAATTCCTGACCCCTACCATGAAGCAGGTTTACACGATGTGGTGCGGCGTTTTGCTGGCTTTTACGGCCAGGGGTCAGCTGTTATCTACTTCTCCGGCTTTTCCCACCGAACAAAGTGCCGGCGTAGTAATCACTGCCGACGCACATTTTGGCAATCAAGGACTGCTGAATTATGCACCTACATCCGATGTCTATGTGCACATTGGGGTGATCACCAACAAAAGCACCAGCCCGTCGGACTGGCGATACGTGCATTCGCAGTGGGGCACAACCGATTCCACTTATCATTGTATTTATCTTGGCAACAGCCGATGGAGCTATACCATCCCCAAAGATTTACGAAGCTTTTTTGGCATCAGCGACACCAGTGAACATATATTCAAGATAGCCATTTTGTTTCGCAACGGAAACGGCTCACAAGCCTTACGCAATGCGGATGGGAGCGATATGTATGTTCCGGTTTACGATACCGGGTTGCATGTGCGCATCAGTTATCCTTATCGCCAGCCCAAGTTTCAACCCGTTCCCGAGCCCCTGCAACTGCAACAGGGCGATTCCCTGCAAGTGCAGGCGGTCGCCAGCCAGTCGGCATCGTTGGTGTTGTTTTATAACGGCCTGAGCATCGATAGTACCTTAGGCGATAGCCTTGTTGCAACGGTTGTCCTGAAAGATTCGGGAAATCAAGTGTTGACCGTGAAGGCGCTGAACGGCAATCAGCAGGCAGCCGACAGTTTTAGCTTTTATATTGCCCCACCTACCACCACGCTTCCTTTACCCTCGGGTGTTTCAGAAGGCATCAATGCGGAACCTGGCGACACTTCGGTGGTATTGGTGCTTTACGCGCCACACAAGCATCACATCTTGGTGGTTGGTGATTTTAACAACTGGCAGCAACTACCTGCTTACCAGATGCATCAAACACCCGACAGCAATTATTTCTGGATCCGTATCACCGGACTCACGCCCCGGCAACCCTATGCTTATCAATATGTGATTGATGATACCATCAAGGTGGCCGATTACAATGCACATCTCATTTTAGATCCGGACAATGATGCGGGCATACCACCTGCAGCATATCCCCATCTGCCGCCTTATCCCGCGGGGAAAACCACGGGTATTGTGAGCGTGCTGGAAACCGGAGCGCCGGCCTATACCTGGCACGATGCCGGATTTCAGCGCCCCGATCAGCATAACCTGATCATTTATGAATTGTTGGTAAGAGATTTTGTGCAAGCACACGACTGGCAAACCTTGAAGGATACCCTGGGTTATTTAAAGCGTCTGGGGGTGAATGCTATAGAACTCATGCCCTTCACCGAATTTGAAGGGAATGATAGCTGGGGATATAATCCCGATTTCTTTTTTGCGCCGGATAAATACTATGGCACGGCCGATGCGCTCAAACAGTTTATCGATGCCTGTCACCAGCAGGGTATAGCGGTGATTATGGATCTGGTGTTGAATCACGCCTTTGCACAATGCCCCATGGTGCAGATGTACTGGGACAAAGCCCGCCAACGGCCGGCGGCCGACAATCCTTGGTTCAATCCGGTGCCCACACATCCCTTCAATGTGGGATATCAATTCAACCACGAAAGCCAGGCTACCAAAACCTTTACCTATCGGGTGATGCGATACTGGCTCACCGAGTACCATCTGGACGGATTTCGCTTTGACCTGGCCAAAGGCTTTACCCAAAAGCGTTCCTGCGATAGCACAGGTAACAATTGCAGTGTGGCACTGTGGAATGCCTATGATTCTTCCCGGGTGGCTATCTGGGATACCATTTACCGGCAACAGCAACAAATTGCCCCAGGCAGTTATTGCATTCTGGAAATGTTTGCCGATAACAGCGAAGAAAAAATATATGCTGCCCAGGGCATGATGTTGTGGGGAAATCTGAACGATGCTTTTAACCAGGCCACCATGGGCTATGGAAGCCCTTCTCCTTCAGGCAATACCTGGGATTTTAGCTGGGGATTATACACCGCCCGGGGCTGGTCGCAACCGAACCTGATTACCTATCAGGAAAGCCATGATGAAGAGCGGCTCATGTATAAGAACGAACAGTATGGTAACGGCAATGGCAGCTATCAAATCAAAGACACGGCCACGGGATTGAAGCGCAATGCCATGGCTACGGCCTTTTGGGCATTGATGCCCGGTCCTAAGATGATGTGGCAATTTGGTGAGCTGGGTTATGATTATTCCATTAATACCTGCACCAATGGGACAATAGATCCCAGCGGGGGATGTCGGCTAGCCGATAAGCCCATCCGTTGGGATTATTTGCGTGATCCGCGGCGGAAGGCATTATGGCAAGCTTATCAGCGCCTCTTCCGCCTGCGCCAGATACCGGCATATGTGTCCACTTTCACACGCGGACAGGTGCAATATGATTTAACCGGGGCCGTGAAAACCATGACGCTCACCGGCGACTCGCTGGATGTGGTTGTGGTGGGCAATTTCGACGTGGTGCCACATGGGGCCACAGTTTCATTTCCCCATCCGGGACGTTGGTATGATTATCTTTCTCTGGAAAATACACCCGACAGCCAGCTGCAGGTAAGCCAGGCCAGCCTAACCCTGGCCCTTTCTCCCGGTGAATATCATGTGTTTGTAGATCAAAATGTGGATCAGATATCCGATACCGGCAGCTCTTCACCCGTGGCATGGTTGCCCGACACCGGCCAGGAGATGAAACTCAAAATATTCCCTAACCCGGCCACGCCTCAGCAGCCTTTGCTCATTAACTATTTCCTCCCCGACAACGATTATATCGTGTTGCGCCTGATCGATTCGCGGGGAGCTACTGTGGCCACACTGTACAATGGTTTCCAGTATGCCGGCAATCATGCGATTAGCTGGTCGTTCGGCAAGCAGGTGGGCACACAGGCCGGGCTTTATCTGGTGCAGCTTAGCAGTCGGAAACATACTTCTGTCACTCAAAAACTCATCATTCCATAAACTTTCATTTACTCACCATCAAAACAGCTTTTATATGCGTACGACAAGATTTCTCCACTGGCTCATGTGCTCCCGGGTCCTATGGCTTTTGGGGTTTGCGTTGGGCATCTCGGGTGGGATCGCTTTTGGGCAGGGTTGTGCAGGGGTTGGTTAAAGATGCTAAAACAGGGCAGCCCCTTCCCGGCGTTTCTGTCCAGATCAAAGGCATTCCCTCTGGCACCATCACCAATGATCATGGGGAATTCCAGCTTTCACTTCCCCCTGATCGGGATACCCTGGTGGTATCTTACGTAGGTTATCGCAGCCAGGTAGTGCCCGTAACCGGCGCACAGTTGCAGATTGCCATGCAGCAATCGGCTGCCTCCCTGAATGAATTAGTGGTCATCGGTTATGGCACGCAGCAGAAGAAGGACTTGACGGGGTCTATTGCCACTGTGAATGCAAAAGATTTTCAACAGGGCGTGATTTCAACACCCGATCAGCTCATCCAAGGTAAGATTCCGGGTGTGGTGATTACGCCCAGCAGTGGCATGCCGGGTGCGGGCGGAGTGATTCGCATCCGGGGAGGGGCTTCCTTGAACGCCAGCAATGATCCCCTCATCGTCATCGATGGAGTGCCTCTGGCCAACAGCGGTATTGCCGGCTCTCCCAATCCTTTGAGCCTCATCAACCCCAATGACATTGAATCCATCACCGTGTTAAAAGATGCTTCGGCAACGGCTATATACGGGAACCGGGCATCCAACGGGGTAATTATCATCACCACGAAGAAAGGGAATGCCGGAGGCAAGTTGCAGGTGAATGTGAATACGGTGAATTCCCTCTCCACCAAGACCAAGGAATTCAGCGTGCTCAATGCCAATCAGGTGCGCGACATCATCAACCAACAGGGTACGGCCCAGCAGAAAGCCCTTCTGGGCAATGCAAATACCAATTGGCAGGATCAGATTTACCATACCGCATTCAGCAGCGACAACAACCTAAGCCTTACGGGTGGCATTGCCCGTTTGCCGTATCGCTTATCGGTGGGCTATCTGAGCCAGGATGGTATCCTGAAAACCGGTTATCTGCGGCGCACCAGTGTGGATCTGAGCCTTAGTCCTTCGTTCTTTCACAATAGCCTGAAGGCTACCCTCAACGTGAAGGGTGCATATAACCAAAACCGATTTGCCAACCAGGCTGCCATTGGCGATGCCTTGCGCATGGATCCTACCCATCCCGTGTATGATCCCAACAGCAAATTCGGTGGATATTTTGAGTGGACAGACAACCAGGGCAATCCCAATCCACAGGCTACCCGCAACCCGGTAGCCGATCTGATGTTAAAATCAGATAAGAGCACGGTAAAACGCAGTATTGGCAATATCCAGCTCGATTATACCCTTCCGGCTTTGCCCGATCTAAAAGCCCATCTCAACGCCGGATATGATATTTCCAAAGGGGTAGGTAATGTGGTTATTCCCGCTCAGGCGGCCATGGATTATCTGCAGGGTGGCTTCAGGAGCCATTATCAGCAATACAACCGCAATGAACTCTTTGATTTTTACCTGAATTATGCCAAAACCCTGCCCTCGCTGAAAAGCCATTTGGATGTGACGGCAGGATATGAATATCAGGACTTTTTCCGTGGCAGTCCATCTTTTCCCAATCTTAACGAAAAAGGAGATACCTTGCCTGGCACGCCCTTGCCCGATTCTTCGCGGCATACTTTGGTCTCGTTCTATGCGCGCCTGAATTACGCTTTCCGCGATAAATATTTGCTCACAGCCACCATTCGGCGCGATGGCTCTTCCCGGTTCAGTCCGGCCAACCGCTGGGGTAATTTTCCTTCATTGGCATTGGCCTGGCGCATCAATCAGGAAGGATTCCTGCGCGACTCCAGAACGGTGTCTGACCTGAAGCTGCGCCTGGGATACGGCATCACCGGCCAGCAGGAAATTGGCAACGACTATCCCTATCTGCCTATTTATACCCGCAGCAGCAGCATCGGCCAGTATCCCTTTGGGGATAAGTCGTACTACACCTACCGCGCTGAAGCTTATGACGAAAATATCAAGTGGGAACAAACCGCTACCTACAACGTGGGATTAGACTTTGGCTTTTTGAATCAACGCATCAACGGTAGCCTGGATTTGTATTACAAGAAAACCACCAACCTGCTTGCCGATATCACCACGCCTGCTCTGGGCAACCTGAGCAACCATGTATTCACCAATATTGGCAGCCTGGAAGATCGGGGCATTGAATTTACGGTAAATGCTACACCGGTCACTAC
>JADGHY010000109.1 GCA_019683625.1 Thermoflavifilum sp.
CCCGATAATTTTCTACCAGATGGGAGGTGATTTTTTCTTCGTAATGTTCGATTTTTTTGTATGACATGTGATGCAATTAAGAACATGAATAAATGCGATTAATCACCAAAATATTCTACATAAATATTTTCCGTTTCATAAAGTTTTATACAATGCAGTTGCCCCTGCTTGATTTCCGGTGCAAGCTGTTCCCATATAGCTTTAGCAAAATTCTCCGTTGAACAAATTTTTCCTTTCATAAAAGGCACATCAAGATTCAAATTCTTGTGATCAACCTGATCCACAATTTTTCGTTGAATAATTTCATGTAATCTTTTAGCATCTGTTACGTATCCTGTTTCAGGATCCACCTCTCCTTTTATGGTAACAAATAATACGTAATTGTGGCCATGCCAGTTTTCATTTGCACATTTGCCAAAGACCTCTTCATTTTTGGCTTTGCTCCAGGCTGGGTTATATAATTTATGTGCTGCATTGAAATGTACTCTTCTGGTAATATACATCATGGTGCATACCTTTGTTCAAAATTAGCTAAACTTCATTGCTGAAAAAAGCATGATATCTATAACAAAGATTCGTGTAAATTGTTGATGTATTTAAGAGTGTGATATGCGGCTATTGGTTACAGCGCCCACCGATGCGGAAATACAACCCCTTCTTTTCTGGCTGGGATCACATGCTGAGCAAACGGGTGAGCAAAAATATCGGTTTCGGAGTCATCACATCGTCATAAAAACTACGGGTATAGGTGCAGTGGCTACTGCATTTCATCTCAGCCAGGCCTTGCAGCATGAAGGTGCGGACCTGGTCGTTCAGCTCGGACTGGCCGGGAGTTTTGACAGGAATTTTTCCATCGGGGAAGTAGTGGTGGTGGCTCGTGATCGGCTGGCTGATTTGGGAGCCGAAGATCATGAGGAGTTTATGGATTTGTTTGCCTTGGGGCTTGCCCCGCCCGATTGTTTCCCTTTTGAGCAGGGTTGGCTGGCAAATCCTCATCTGGAGAGGATTTCGGATCTTCCCGTCCCCCGGGTTTCAGGCATCACGGTGCAAACAGTTTCCGGCTCAGCTTCCACGATTGCCCGTCGCACCACATTGTATCATCCTCAGGTGGAAACCATGGAAGGTGCTGCTTTTCATTACGTGTGCCTGTTCATGCAGGTGCCCTTTCTGCAATTGCGGGCCATTTCCAATCATGTGGAACCGCGCGATAAAAGCAAATGGAATATCCCGTTGGCCCTTGAAAACCTGCATCAGGTGTTCAGAAACGGGCTGGGAACCTGGATCAGATAACAGAAACATGTTAACTTTGGCGGATGAAATTTTCTCCATGATGAAACTAACACTGGGTTTTTCCACTTGTCCTAATGATACCTTCATTTTCGATGCATTGGTCAACCATAAAATTGATACCGAGGATCTGGAATTTGACGTATATCTGGAAGATGTGGAAACGCTTAACCAGTGGGCGCATGAAGCCAGGCTCGATATCACCAAGCTAAGCAGCCTGGCTTATCTGCAGGTGGCATCGGAATATGCGATATTAGATGCAGGAAGTGCGTTGGGTAAGGGTTGTGGTCCCTTGTTAATTGCTGCTCGGCAATGGCCTTTGGACGATATCGCCCGCTTGCGCATTGCTATTCCCGGCGTGCATACCACGGCCAATATGTTGTTGCACTTTGCTTTTCCCGATGCCCGTGAGCTCAAGCCGATGCTGTTTTCCGAAATTGAGGATGCCATCCTCAGGGGCGAAGCAGATGCTGGGGTGATTATCCATGAAAATCGATTTACCTATGCTCAGAAAGGACTCGTGAAGCTCATGGATCTGGGAGATTACTGGGAACAACATACCGGTGCGCCTATTCCACTGGCATCCATTGCCATGAAACGCAGCTTTCCGCCAGAGTTGATGCAACGGGTAAGTCATTTGATCCGCAAAAGCCTGGAATATGCGTATGCACGATATCCTGAAATTTCCGCATACGTGCTGCAGCATGCGCAGGCCATGGATGAACAGGTGATGCGGCAACATATTGATCTGTATGTCAATGAATACAGCCTTTCCTTGCAGCAGGAGGGCAAAAAAGCCATTGAAGTATTTCAGCGAGAAGCCCTCCGCAATGGGATGTTAGACAAAGCACCCTCGCTTTCGTTGTTTGCTGCCTGATTAGCGCACGGGCTTCATCTTGTCCTGAAGGGCACGGGAATAGGCCTCCAGACAGCGCTTCCGCGCTTGTTGATGAGAGATGATTGGTGCGGGATACTCGGGTGAACCATATTCAGGTACCCATTGACGGATGAATGCAAGATGGGGATCAAAACGTTGGGTTTGCAGCTCGGGGTTGAATAGGCGAAAGTAGGGTGCAGCATCGCATCCGCATCCGGCCGACCATTGCCAGCCACCATTGTTGGATGCCAGGTCATAATCGAGCAATTTTTTGGCAAAATATGCCTCACCCCAGCGCCAGTCAATCAACAGATCTTTGGTGAGATAACTGGCCGTGATCATGCGCAAGCGGTTATGCATATATCCTGTAGCATTCAGTTGACGCATGCCGGCATCTACAATCGGGCAACCCGTGCGGCCTTCGCACCAGCGTTGAAAGGCTTGTTCATCATTTAGCCATTCGATACGATCATATTCCGGTTTAAAAGATTGACGGACCACATGCGGAAAATGCCAGAGAATCATCTGATAAAATTCCCGCCAGATGAGCTCATTCAGGTATTTTTCATTTAAAGCAAGTGCTTTTTTCACCAGTTCACGGATGCTGATGGTTCCAAATCGCAGATGCACACTCATTTTGGTGGTACCATTTTTTGCCGGGAAATCACGCCATTGATGATAATGCCGAATGATTTGTTCGTCTGGTTCCGGCGATGGAAAAGATGCCTGTATGCGGTAAAAACCCATGCTTTCCAAGCTGGGCAGAGGCTGTGCCGGCATCTGGAGCAAGTTTCCAAAATATTTTTCCGTAGGATAGCTACGCATGTAAAATGAATCTAATTTTTGTTTCCATTGTTTGCTGTAGGGCGTGTACACGGTATACGGACTGCCATCGGGTTTCAGTATCTCATCCGTATCAAAAATCACCTGATCTTTATACTCGTGAAAAGCAATCCCTTTTTCCTGCAAAAAAAGCGCAATTTGCTGGTCTCGATCACGGGCGTAAGGTTCATAATCCCGGTTGGTAAATACTTCCTGCACATCAAACATTTGCAGCAGATGCCGGAAAGCTTCTAATGGGGTGCTGTGAAAGGTGATGAGTGAAGATCCGAGAGCAATAAGTTGTTGATGTATTTTTTCCAGATAGGTATAGATAAAACTCAAGCGTCTGTCATACGGATCATCCAAAGCGTCGAGAATATTCCGATCGAAGATAAAGATCACCACTACAGGAATGCCTTTGCAAAGAGCATGATATAAGGCAGCCTGGTCGTGCAGGCGCAGATCACGGCGCAGCCAACACACATTTACACGAGGCAGCATACTGTATTAAACAAATTAGCCTTTGGAAAGTTCATTTTCCTGATCCTTTAACCATTGCATAAGGGCAAGGCTGATGCGGGGTTGCACAAAATTCCGATCGTTGATTTTGCGAAAGTATTGGATGCCCTGGATGGTGTTGGTAGCAAACACTTCATCGGCTGCCAGCAGTTCGGGCAAGCTGATGGCTCGCTGTTGCAAAGGCCACGGCAATTTTGCATCCAGCAAGGCCTGCCGGATAATACCCTCCACACAACCCTCCGAAAGCGGAGGTGTGATGATTTGTTGATCATGTACGCAGAAGAGGTTTGCGACATGCGTTTCGGCAATCCGGCCAGCTGTGTTCAGCAAGATGGCTTGATCCCATCCTTTGCGTTGTGCTTCCATGCCGGCAAGAATGTAGGGAAGGCATTGCAAAGATTTCAGTGGGGAAAGCGAAGAAGCAGGTTTCTCAACAGCAGCCACTCCGCCTACTATGCCTGTTGCAGGCGAAATATGTTGGCTCATGGGTTCAGCATCTATGAGTATATTCAACCCATTTGAGGTTGGGGTATATTTTCCTCCGTTGGCACGGAAGAAGCTGATGCGTATCCGTGCAGCACTGAGGCAATCGTTAAGCCGGCAGAGATCAAAGATATTTTTTTCTATCTGCCACCATTCCGTTTCCGGCAGACCGGGCATTTGCAAAATCCTGAGGCTTTTTTGTATGCGCTGCCTATGGTAGTTCCACCACATGAGTTTTCCATTCAGGCATTTGATGGTTTCAAAAAAACCATCACCATACCGAAAAGCCCTGTTTTGCGCAGTGAACAAAGGTATGTCTGCAGCAAAGATTTTTCCGTTCAGCAGCAGGTGGGGCATGCATTATTTTTCAATGGGGTGTTGAAATCTTTTTTTGATCAGCAGGGAATCCAACAAGGCCTGTCGCCTCTTCACATCGGCTAACAAGCTATCATAGACCATTTTCATAATCACCGGATGCATCACATAATATTCATAGCTTTTCATGAATTGCTGATGATCGAGGTGATAGAGTGCTAAAATTTGTTGATAATAATACTTGAGTTTTTCTTCCCGGGAATGCAGCGAATCATAAGGCATGTTATCCACAAATGCCTGAGCCGCCTGCATGTCGAGCAGAATCTCTTTCATTTCTTTTGGCTGAATATAGGAACGGGGCACTCGTTCATGATGTTTGCATCCAGCCAGCACGGCTGCTGAGGTTAGCACACAGCTGAGAAGGAGGGTTTGATATGAGAAACATATTTTCATGTTCATTGCAATTTCCGGGTATACAATGCCGTATGTTCCGGATCAAGCTGGGCAAGGATTTGAAGCGCACGTTGTTTATCGTTCAGCGGAGCTTCGGAAAACAGGTTAGCCAATTCATCGGCCTTTGCCAGCATGAACAGCTGAAGAATCATGGTATTGGGGTTGTCCTGATTCATGCTGTATAGCGAAGAAAGGCTGGTAAGAATACTCATGCGTGCGTTTACGGGATCATCGTACATGCGGTCGAGTCCCAGCCGGTAATATTGATACATCACGCTATGAAAAGCCTGCAAACGTGTGTTCAGCAGGTTATCCACCAGCCAATATCGATTTCGGTTGCCTTCAAAAGGTTTCCAGCCGCTGATGTATCGGCTGTCTTCGGGAGCATTGTTTACGATTTGCTGGGCTTTTTGGAAGTAGGGGATCCCTCCGCGTGGGGAAAAAGAATCGGCATCCAATCCGAGGATGATATATACGTAATAAGCCAGCACGGCCGTGAGATTGGCCTGGAGGGCATCATTACCCGAGATGCGGTTTTCGTTAAATTCCAGTGGTTGATTAATGATGTAGCGAAAGCTTACATTGGGATCGAGATAATTAAATACGGGTGATTGATAATCGGTATGATACACAGGGCGGGAAGATTGGACGGTGAGCTGAACAGAGAAAATATTATCCCCTGCATATTGGGTGAAGTTAAATACGAAGTTGCATTGGATGCGTTCATACGGCAAATAGCTGTCGCTGGTCCATTTTCGATCATTCAGAAAACTGGTAACATCTGCCTGAAAACGTTGAAATGTAGCATCGTCTACACCTTTGATGCGATCGTGTATGACACTAACCCTGGCCTGTAATTCCTGTGCGGTTGCGGAAATACAGCTGAGCGTCGGGAAAAACAGGCAAAGCCATATCCAGCGGAAAAAAAATTTATGCTGGGTGCATAAGCTGAAGCAAGGCCTGGATAATATCGTGGGCAACTGCATGTTTGTGTTTTAACGGGAAATGCATCTGATGGCCAAGCCGGTCAAAAATACTGATTTTATTGGTGTCGCCTGCAAAACCTGCACCGGGCTCGTCCAGGCTATTCAAGACAATCAGGTCAAGATTTTTCTGCCGGAGTTTTTCCAAGGCAAGAGCAGGATCATGTTGACTTTCCAGGGCAAAGCCAATCAGCCATTGATGTGGTTGCTTGCGTTTCCCCAGTTCAGAGAGGATATCCATCGTTTTCTCCAGGTTCAGTTGCAGGTGATCTTCTTGTTTTTTTATTTTCCGGGGAGATACTTGTTGAGGGCGATAGTCGGCCACTGCAGCAGCCATTACCGTGATATCGGTTTCCGGGAAAATTTTCAGGCAGGCCTCGGCTAATTGTGCGGCTGTTTCGATATGTGTCAGGCGGATGCGGGGGTGTTGAGGAGCGGGTGCCGAAGTAGGGCCTGCAACGAGGTGTACCTCGGCGCCCATCCAGGCAAAGACCTTGGCAAGGGCAAATCCCATTTTCCCGGAAGAATGGTTGCTGATATATCGTACGGGGTCGATAGGTTCACGGGTAGGCCCTGCGGTAACCAATACCTTTTTCCCTTTTAGCTGATTTCCGGGTTGTATCCAGCGTTGGGTGATTGCCGAAAGGATTTCGGAGGGTTCCAGCATCCGGCCCCATCCCTGCAAGCCACTGGCCAGATCGCCCTGAGCCACTTCCAGCACATCCACGCCCACACGCATCAACGAATGGATATGGGCTTGGGTGGTAGGATGCAGCCACATCTCTTCATCCATAGCAGGAGCCACCACCACCGGGCAACAGGCCGATAAATAGGTGGCCAGCAACAGGTTATCGCATAGGCCATTGGCCATCTTAGCCAAGGTATGGGCACTGGCTGGGGCAATGAGCAACAAATCGGCTTCGCGACCCAACCTCACATGATTATGCCATTCGTCTTCAGTAGCAATCGTTGAATATACGGGATGCCGAGAGAGGGTAGCGAGGGTAAGCGGGCTAATAAATTGTTGAGCACCGGGCGTCATGATTACCTGCACATCTGCACCGGCTTTTATCAGCAACCGCACCAGCTCGGCCGACTTATATGCAGCAATGCTGCCGGTGACGCCTAGTACCAATTTCCTGCCCTGCAGCATAGGACTTTAATATCGATCCATTAGCTGAACAAGTCTTGATCCTCTTCCTTGCGATAATAAATTCTATCTTCCAGGAATTCCTGAGTGGCCTGAAGCGCCGGATTGGGAAGTCGTTCATAATATTTAGAAATCTCAATCTGTTCTTTGTTTTCATGCACTTCCTCCAGGCTATCGGTATGGCTGGCAAATTCTTCCAGCTTGGCATGCAGCTCTTCCTTTAATGCCACATTAATCTGATTGGCGCGCTTGGCAATGATGGCAATGGATTCGTAAATAT
>JADGHY010000110.1 GCA_019683625.1 Thermoflavifilum sp.
AATCTGATTGGCTGTAGCCAGGCTTGCAAGCCAGCATGAGCGAGATAGTGAGCAGGAGTATGTGTTTCATGATACATCATTGCTTTTATTGCATCAAAAGTAATAGAATAAACAGATAAAAAAATCCGCAAACGTTGGATAAACACTTGCAGTCGTTATTTTTGTACCAAATCATATCACATGTCCAGGCCAACTTTATTAATATTAGCAGCAGGCATTGCCAGTCGCTATGGAAGCATGAAACAGATTCAGCAATTTGGTCCGGGTGGGGAAACCATCATGGAATATTCCATTTATGACGCCATCAGGGCAGGGTTTGGCAAAGTGGTCTTCATCATCCGAAAAGATTTTGAAGAAGCATTTAAAAGCATCTTCGAGCCGAAATTAAAGGGTCGCATTCCCACGGTTTATGTGTATCAGGAGATGGATAGTTTTTTGCCCGCCGGATTTCAGTTGCAGGTGCAGCGGGCCAAACCCTGGGGAACGGCTCATGCGGTATTGTGTGCCCGGGATGCCATTCAAGAGCCTTTTGCGGTGATTAATGCCGACGATTATTATGGTCGGGAGGCCTTCGAAAAGATGGCCGATTTTTTACGGCAGGAATGCAGTGCCAAGCGTTTTGCTGTATTGGGATACGAATTGGGAAACACGCTTTCCGATTATGGATCGGTATCGCGGGGGGTGTGTGAAGTAGATGCCCAGGGCAATCTGAAACGCATTCAGGAACGTACCAAAGTATATCGGCAAGATGGGCAGATTGTGTATGAAGAAGACGGGCACAGATTTCCACTGCCGGCCAATACTCCCGTGTCTATGAATTTCTGGGGATTTCATCCGGCTTTTTTTGAAATAGCCGAACCTTTATTTCATCAGTTTGTGCATGCACATGCAAGCGATCCCAAGGCCGAATTTTTGATTCCTGCAGCTGTAGATCACTTTATTCAGCAAGGCATGGGCACGGTGAAAGTGATTCCTACAGCATCACCCTGGTTTGGTGTAACCTATAAGGAAGATGCACCCATGGTGATTGCCGGATTCAAAAAGCTGGTCGATGAAGGCGTGTATCCACCCATGCTATGGAAAACATAACTCTTGCTCCTGAAATTTATCGAGCATTCGGACTAGATCGGAATCGGTTTATAGCAAAGCGTTTTGGCCATGGCTATATCAACCGAACCTATTTGTTGCAATCTTCAAACGAAGAAAGTTATATCCTTCAGCGGATTAATACCCAGGTTTTCACCTCGCCAGAGGCTATTGCCAGCAATTACAGGCTGGCTGCCGATTTTTTAAAACGGCGTTATCCTGATTATCTATTTGTTGCACCCTTGCTAACTGTTGATCAGAAGGAATATTGCATCTGGAATGATGAATACTGGAGATTATTGCCCTACATTCCGCATACCCTTGCGCTGGACGCAGCCACAGCTCCGGAACAGGCCTATGAAGCAGCCCGCCAGTTTGGCCGGCTGACACGCTATCTTCACGATGCCCCCTTGCATCAATTTCAGGTTGTGATTCCCAATTTTCATAACCTCACGCTCCGATATAGCCAGCTGCAGGAAGCGATTCGCAATGCCCGCGAAGAACGACGTGAGTATGCCGAAGAACTGATAGAAGGCTTCCTCGATTATTCTTCCATTGCCATTCATTTTGAAGAAATCAAAACCGAGAAATCATTTCCCGATCGGCTTATTCATCATGATGCCAAGATGAACAATGTGTTGCTCGATGAAAAAACTTTCAAAGGAATATGTGTCATTGACCTGGATACTTTAATGCCCGGCAAAATCATTTCTGATCTGGGTGATATGATTCGTACCTATGTGAGTCCGGCATCGGAAGAAGAGCGCGATTTCAGCAAGATTGAGATTCGTGAATCTTATTTTGAAGCGTTGATCCAGGGCTATCTTGATGAATTAAGGGATTTGCTTACCCCTGTGGAAAAAGAAGCTTTGTTTTACGCCGGTTTGTTTATGACTTATATGCAAGGTATCCGTTTCCTAACCGATTTTTTAAATGAAGATATTTACTATCCCATTCAATATCCGGAACATAATTTTTATCGAGCCAAGAATCAGCTGATCTTGCTGCAGCAGCTGATTGCCAAACAGGATACTTTGCAGGCCATCATTCGGAAACACCTGCATTAAAGATTAAGGAGCCGTTGTTGTCCATACCTGCCAATGATCTGTCCGGAAAGGCGAAGCGGGCAATCCGGCCCGGTTAAATAAATTGGGTATCGCCGTGTTGGAAAAGCCAAACCTAACGGCCACTGGATGGGCAATTTGGCGGTTCCACACCACCAAGGTATTTTTCTCAACCTTAGCCTCTGCGGGAAGAAATTGCTGATCCTGGCCTGCAATGAAGATATCGGTTAATTGAGGGCCATGGATGACCAGTCCGTCGTCTGCAAAATCAAAATAGATGCGGATGCGGTTGCCTTCTATGCGCATGGAATCATACAGGGGGCCCGAGCAAATGATATCTGGCCGGTCATACGTTTTTGCCAACGCCCATCGGGCAAGCCTTTCACCCACATCTTGTTTGTCTTTCGGATGAATATCGCTGGTATCGCCCGTGATGTCGGTAGTGACCACCAGGCCTGTGCGAGGCACATGGCGGTAAGTTTGGAGTTGAGCTTCTCTGATGAGGGCTCCGGCAAAAGGCGTCTGATATTGAAACGGAGCAATTTGCACAAAATAAAAAGGGAATTGTTTTTGCCACAGCTGTCGCCAACTTGCAATCATGCGGCTGAAAGCCTCTTCGTAAGTGAGCGGATTCTGGGTATTGGTTTCGCCCTGATACCAGATGACCCCGGCAATAGGGAGGAATTGCAGGGGTGCAATCATGGCGTTAAAGGCGAGGGCTGGCCGGGTGGGCCACCATTGGGCAACAGACAGATGAGCTGCCGATGCAGCAAGAGCCGGATGATGGGCAAAGATGCTATCAGGCATCCAGGTCTCCACGGGCGTTCCTCCCCAGCACGATTCAATCAGTCCCACAGGCACATGCAGATGCTGGTGCAGGCTTCTCCCAAAGAAATATGCTACAGCGCTGAAATCGGCAAGTGTCTGAGGCGCACAAATTTCCCATTTGCCCCGCACCTCCAGTTGCGGACAAGCAGAGGTGATTTTATATACATGAAACAAACGGATCTCCGGAAACTGCATCCCTGTGGTCTCTTCCTGTTGTCTGGTGACGGGCGACCAGCTGGCACTGAATTCCATGTTGGATTGCCCGCCACAAAGCCAGGTTTCACCAATAAGAATATTGTGGATGGTAAGCGATTGATTGCCGTTGGAGATCATCAACTCGTAAGGGCCGCCGGCAGCCGGTGTTGGCAATTTTATTTCCCATCGGGCACCGGATGAAGCCTGCGTGTGGAGGGTATCTGTCATCCAGCTGGCTTTTATCCATACCCGTTGACCTCCATCGGCCCAACCCCAGAGCCTGACTGTATCCCGTTGCTGCAAAACCATGTTGTCTGAAAAATAATCCGGAAGCCTGAGCTGTTGCGCAAAGGAAAATTGGCATATACCCAATATCATCAAGAGCGTAAGCCCTGCAAATCTTTTCATAGCTTATTTTTAAGTGAAGATAAAAAATGTATGTGCACTAATTGATAGCACGCTTCAAATTGTCTTACCTTAAAAAAACTTGTGATGATCAACAAACGGTTTACATTTTTGGTGAGGGTTTGCTGGATAGGGATGATGTTGCCCTTGATGGTTTCATTTTCTACTGCCCAGGCCCAACAAGCCGAGCCACCAGCCTATTGGGAAGACGAGCAGATAAATGCCTACCATCGTGAACCCATGCATGTTTCTTATTTTGCCTATGAAAATAGAGCGCTAGCTTTGCAGGATGATCCGGCGCAATCGGCAAATTTTCTGTCGTTAAATGGCTTATGGAAATTCAAATGGGTGGATAAGCCCGACGATCGCCCATTAGGGTTTTGGAAAACAGATTATGATGATCATCTTTGGCCAGATTTTCAGGTACCTGCCACCTGGGAATTACATGGTTATGGCATTCCCATTTACACCAATATTCGTTATGATTTTGATTATCTCATCAAACCCGATCCGCCACATGTGCCCCATCAGTACAATCCGGTAGGTTCTTATCGGCGATGGGTGCGTGTTCCTGCATCCTGGCAGGGTAAAAAAATTTATCTGCATTTTGGAGCCGTGCGTTCGGCATTTTATGTGTGGGTTAATGGCCAATGGGTAGGATATAGCGAGGACAGCAAGTTGCCGGCTGAATTTGATATCACCAATGAAGTAAAGCCTGGTACATCCAATTTAATTGCATTTCAAGTCTATCGGTGGAGCGATGGCAGCTATATGGAAGATCAGGATATGTGGCGCCTGGCAGGGGTGAATCGGGACGTGTATTTGTTTGCCCGTAATCCGGTTCATATCCGCAATGTGGAAATTATTCCTGATCTGGTGCATCAATACCGCGATGGTTTGCTGCATCTGAAGCTTGATTTCCCAGACAATGCTGATCCGGCATTGCCACATTATCGGGTACAGATTGAATTATTGGATAGCGCCCTTCATACCGTAGTTCACAAAACTGTTTCGTTGGCCGACAGCAATCGCTTTCAACATATACAGCTTTCCCTGCGCAATCCGCATAAATGGACAGCCGAAACGCCTTATCTATACACCGTGCTGGTTACGCTGTTAGACCCTCGCGGCCAAACGATTGAAGTGATCCCCCAACACACGGGATTCAGAAAAGTGGAAATCAAAAATGGTGTGCTCTATGTAAATGGCAAAGCCATCCTGATTAAAGGCGTAAACCGCCATGAAATGGATCCTTACACCGGGCAATATGTTTCGCGTGAACGCATGTTGCAGGATATCCGCATCATGAAAGAAAATAATATTAATGCGGTGCGCACTTCCCATTATCCCAATGACCCGTACTGGTATAAGTTGTGTGATCAATATGGGCTTTATGTGGTGGATGAAGCCAATCTGGAAACTCATGGTATGGGATTTGGCGCAAATTCCTTATCCAAAAAGTCGGCCTGGTTCCTGCAACATTTTCAACGTGATTCCCGGCTTATCGAAAGAGATATCAATCATCCATCCGTAATCATTTGGTCAATGGGAAATGAAGCGGGTATGGGCATTAATTTTGAAAAATGTTATCAGTGGATGAAACAACGTGACCCTTCCCGCCCCGTTGAATACGAACCAGCCAGTGCTACACCATATTCCGATGTGTATTGCCCCATGTATCCCACACCTGAAGAGATGGTGCATCATGTAAAATATGATACAGGAAGCAATCAGAAACCTTTTATTCTGGTTGAGTATGCCCATGCGATGGGGAACACCGATGGTAATTTCCAGGATTATTGGGATACGATTCGCAAATATTATCCTCGCATGCAGGGAGGTTATATTTGGGATTTTGTGGATCAGGCTTTCTTTAAGATCACCGATCGGGGTGACACGATATGGGCCTATGGAGGTGATTATGGTGTGGATATGCCCAGTGATTTTAATTTCAATTGCAATGGACTGGTAGCACCCGATCGCAGCCTGCATCCTCAAATGCTGGAAGTTAAACACCAGTACCAGAATATCCATACTTTCCCCCAAAACCTTGCTAATGGAGATATTGCCGTCTTCAATGAAAACTTTTTCACTGACCTTTCTCATGTGTATCTGATCTGGCAGCTGGTGGGCGATGGCAAGGTGATTGACTCCGGCCGCATCAACACCATCATCGCGAATCCACATGATACGGCATGGCTGCATATCCCTTATCATTTACCCTCAGCGGGCTATCAGGAATTATTCCTGAATTGCTATTACAAAACCAAAGCAGCATCTGGATTGATACCGGCCGATTGGGAAATTGCTAAGGATCAGCTGAAGATAAAAGGCAATTGGCCTGAGCAGGCCACCATCAAGCCTTCGGGTAACATACACGTGCAGCTCACACCCAAGCAGATTGTGCTGAGCAATGATCACATGCATATCGCTTTCAACAGGCTTGACGGATTGCTGCACGAATATGAGGTGAATGGAGTGAAATTGTTATTGCCCCCCTTCACGCTCAGACCTAATTTCTGGCGTCCGCCTACCGATAATGATATGGGAGCAGGCTTGCAAGCGAAACTGATTAATTGGAAGCGGGCGAGCCACAATCAGGTACTTTTGCATACAAAGATCGATACTTCTGCAACAGGATTGATAGGGCTGCATATGCGATATGCTTTACCCGATGTATTTGCGCAGCTGCAACTCGATTATGCGATCAATGGCAATGGAGAAATTCAGGTGCAGCAAAGCCTTTATGCCGATACTACCCGGCAAGTGCCTATGATGTTTAAGTTCGGCATGCAAATGGTTTTGCCCCAATCATTTCATGTCATGCAATGGTATGGCAGAGGACCCGATGAGAATTACTGGGATCGGAAAGATGCTGCTTTTGTGGGTTTGTATACTTCTACCGTAAGTGCCCAATTTCATCCTTACATCCGGCCACAGGAAACCGGCAACAAAACGGATGTGCGGTGGGTGAAATTGATGGATGATGCAGGCAACGGCCTATGGATTTCCGGAGATACCCTCTTGAATGTTGAAGCCCGTCATTTTCTGGATGAAGATTTGGATGAAGGATTGCAGAAACATAATACACATGCAGGCGAATTAACACCCAGGCCCATGACGGTGTTCAGTATTGACCTGCAACAAACCGGTGTGGGAGGAGTGAATTCATGGGGAGCCTGGCCTTTGCCGCAATACCGACTTAACTATAAAGATTATCAATATCGTTTCATCATTCGTCCCATAGTGCACGATTCCTTTTCCCATGCCGCTGAGAAGAAGAGATGAAAAGCATTACCTGCATGGCTGATTTTTATTTGCTGCCGCCCATCTGTAGCGGTAAAGGTTTACATGTGATGTTGGGATAAGGTTAAACATTTGTATG
>JADGHY010000111.1 GCA_019683625.1 Thermoflavifilum sp.
TGGCATATTTATGCACAGGATGCAGGTGAAGGGCCCATTCCCACCTCTTTCCATTTTCAATCCCTACAAGGCTGGAAACGGGTGGGACCCGTGCAGGAACACGGGGAAAAAATTGCACATTTTGATGGGGCATTCGGGACGGTCTTGAAGTATTTTGAACACGAAGTGGATTTCGTTCAAACAGTACAACGAACAAGCCCCGCAACCGGAAAAATTGAAGGAAGCCTGGAATATATGGTGTGCAACGATAAAAATTGCTTACCGCCGAAAGAAGTACCTTTTTCCTTCCAGATGCCGGGTAGCTCATCGGTGTCCGAACAAGTTTCGGCTGCTGCCACAGCCGATTCAGGCATGCTTAACCGTCCGCAAAGCCGGCAAACGGTTGAAAACGCACAGGTTTCTGCACCTGCGAAAGAAGCCACGGATGAGATCCCCGGAAAATCCCTCTGGTGGATATTCTGGGCAAGCCTGGGAGGTGGCTTCCTGGCCTTGATTACGCCTTGTGTGTTTTCTATGATTCCCCTTACCGTGAGTTTTTTTATCAAACGCAGCGCTTCCCGCCGCAAGGCTATCCGACATGCAGCCATTTATTCGCTATCCATCATCGTCATTTATACGGCCTTGGGGTTTATGATCACACGATTAATGGGAGTGGGAGCATTAAATGCTTTGGCCAGCAATATTTGGGTGAACCTGATTTTCTTTGTGCTGTTTGTGCTTTTTGCCCTTTCATTTTTAGGGGCATTTGAGATTCAGCTTCCAGGCTCACTGGCTACAAAAACCGATGCCCGGGCCGGACTGGGAAGTGTGGTAGGCATTTTTTTCATGGCACTCACCTTGGCCATCGTTTCTTTTTCCTGTACGGCTCCTATTATCGGCAATTTGCTGGTATTGGCTGTGCATGGCGGCATCAGTGGCCCACTGGTAGGCATGTTTGGATTTTCACTGGCACTGGCAATTCCATTTTCTGTTTTTGCCATATTTCCCCAATGGTTGCAAAAAATAGCCAGGCCTGGCGGATGGCTGAATGCCGTGAAAGTAACCCTGGGATTTGTGGAGCTGGCCCTGGCCTTTAAATTCCTGTCGAATGTGGACATGGCTTATCATTGGAACATCCTGAGCAAAGAAGTATTCCTATCTATTTGGATCGTGATTTTTGGCCTTACCGGATTGTATTTACTCGGTAAATTGCGGCTGGCAGGGGATGTTTCTCCACAAACCCTGTCTATCCCCCGGCTATTTTTTGCCATGATGTTTCTGGCTCTTACGCTGTATTTGATTCCCGGCTTATTCGGTGCAGAGCCCAGGGGCATCGTAAGCGGATTTCTGCCCAATTATTCCAGCATGCATTTCCCGCAACAGATGCCGGCAGAGACTGCCGATGCTTCTGCTGTTCGGCCAAGAAAATATGCAGATATTTTTGCCAAAGCTACACCGCCCGGCTACCTGGCCTATTATGATTATGAAGAAGCGCTACAAGCTGCTCAACAAGAACATAAACCCATTATGGTTGACTTCACGGGCTGGTCGTGTGTAAACTGCCGGAAAATGGAAAATGCCGTGTGGACAGATCCTGCCGTAAGGCAGATGATCAACCAACATTTTATTTTGCTTTCCTTGTATGTGGACGATAGAACACCATTGCCCGATAGCTTGCAATATATTTCCCGGGTTGATGGGACGAAGATTAAGACATTGGGACAAAAAAATGCAGACTTTGAAGCGTTGAAATTCAACCACAACGCCCAGCCTTACTATGTTTTTCTGGATCCACAGGGCAATCCGCTCACCAGCCAGGGATATGGATATGATCCTGACCCTGCTCATTTCCTACGGTTTTTGCAACAAGTGTTAGATCGATTCCATCAGCGCACGGAAAGCTGATGCAGAATGACTTCAGAGAGTTCTGAAAGCGATACATCCTTTTGTGTGCCACTCCGCAAATCTTTCACAGCCACTACTTGCCGCTGATATTCGCGAGAGCCCATCATGATCACCAAAGGGATGCCTTTCCGATCGGCATATTTCAGCTGCTTATCTATTTTTACCTGGTCAGGATAGATCTCTGTAGCTATCCCCTTTTGCCGCAATTCCATGGCATAATGCATGACCTCTGGCAGCAATGCATCGTCCATCCTCAACCAAAGCACCTGGGTTGACAAGCCCGTGGAAGCCGGGAAGCGCTGCAGGGCCTCCATCACATCGTAGATGCGTTCTACGCCAAACGAGATGCCCACGCCCGGAATATCGGGCAGGCCGAAAAGTCCGGTCAGGTTATCATATCGTCCTCCTCCTCCCAGGCTGCCCATTTCCATTTCCTCTGATTGCACTTCCAGGATGGTACCGGTGTAATAATCCAATCCCCGGGCAAGGGTAAAATCAATCTGCACAGCGGCTCGGTCTGAAGACGAATCTTTGAGTTGATGCAAGATAAAAGCCAGATCCCTTACGCCTTCTTCAGCCGCCGGATGATGCTGCAGCAAAGCCAACACCGCAGAAAGAGAATCTGCCCCGGCCTGCCCGGAAAGCGTTACGTATTCCCGAATCAGGCTCCGGGCATCCTCTGGAATACCTTTTTCCTGCAATTCAGCCTCCACCTGTTGGACAGCCACTTTATCCAATTTATCGATGGCCGTAGTGATCAGGGGCATCCATCCCGGATTACCGCAACGTTCAGCCAAGGCCTGAAGCAATTTGCGATGGTTCAACCGGATACGCACCCGAAGCGAAAGGCGGGAAAATACCAGTTGATACAGCCTGATGAGTTCCACCTCATTGAGCAGAGAATGGCTGCCTACGATATCGGCATCACACTGGAAAAATTCGCGATACCTGCCTTTCTGAGGCCTGTCGGCCCGCCACACGGGCTGTATCTGATATCGCCGAAAAGGAAACACTAGCTGATGCTGATTCATCACCACAAAACGGGCAAAAGGAATGGTGAGATCATAACGAAGTGCCTTTTCGCATAGCAAATTGGCCAGCTCACGACTATCTTTTGCCTGCTGCGCCAGCGGGAGAATATTGCCATTATTTAAAATCCGAAAAATGAGCTTGTCGCCCTCTTCACCATATTTCCCCAGCAAGGTGCTGAGGTTCTCCATAGCCGGGGTTTCAATAGGTTCAAAGCCGAATAATTCAAAACAAGAGCGGATGACCTGAAACAAATATTGTCTTTTGCGTACGGCATCCGGGCCAAAATCGCGCGTGCCTTTCGGTAAACCAGGTTTAATCATGGGTATAACGATTCGTGTTCATCGTTTCGGGGTGGGCAACCCATTTTCTCAGCCAGGCATCACAAGCAGCCTGAATCTGTTGAAACACGGGTTCAAACAGGTTGTCATCAAACCAAGGATCGGGCACAGAGATTTTTTGTGCCGGGGAAAGAGCATCCATCAACATATGCACCTTGCGCCGATCTGCCTCATGACGAGCCTTTTGCATGACCTGATGAAAATTATCCCGATCCATGACAAAAATGAAATCGTACTGATCGAAGTCAGTCGGTCTGAAAGGACGAGCCCGGTGATGGCTAATATCAATCCCATGGCGAAGAGCTGTTGCTATGGCCCGCCGATCGGGCTTTTCACCCGCATGCCAATCACTTGTCCCGGCCGAATCTACCTCTACGGCCAGGCCATGATCTGCAGCAAGCTTCCGGAAAATGCCTTCTGCCATGGGTGAACGGCAAATATTGCCCAAGCAAACCATCAACACCCGCGTGGGTACATGCTTCATGTAAACAGTTCGTTAAAAATGTTTCAGCCTTACCATTTCCGAATCTCGGAAACATACTCCAGCGGGCAAAGTTAAACTCTTTCCCCGCAAAAGGCTGGAAAATCTGCTATGGAAAAAAGAATCGGCCTTCATCTTTTCAACGAGAGCGGAGAGAAGCGAGTGAAAATCTTTTTGTATAATTGCCCCTCCTGTATGGAACAGTATCGGCAAAGAAACAGAAAAATAAACGCCCTGGTGAGCGGAATGATGGGCATCTGCTACGTGATCCTGGCAGGCGTGCTTTTTTTTCATCAACAGCTTCACCTGCATTTTTCGCTCGATAACACGTTTATTGATCTGTTTGCTGCCATCGTGTTGATATACGGCGGATTCCGGATTGTCAAAAGTTGGAAAAGCTATTTTTCGTATTCCGAACAAAGTCGTTAAGATTCTGTTAATTATGTTTCGGTTAAACCCATGTATTTCCATATCATTGGCTCTTTGCCTGGTGGGGTTGTCTTGGATTTCCTGTAATCAGCAGGCCAAGCATCCCAGTGATACCACTACCTCGGGTACCATTCCTATCAGCGTGGATATTTCTTATGAGCCACTGATGGATTCTGAAATCAAGGTCTTTGAAACCCAACATCCTCAGGCACATATCATTGCTGCATATAAGCCGGAAGCCGACTGCTTCAAAGATTTATTAAACGACAGTGCACGGCTTATCATCGTCACCCGCGATCTGAACGAACAGGAAAAAGCTTATTTCAAGAGTATTCGAGAGCCTATTGTGAGCAAAATTCTGGCTTGGGATGCTATTGCCGTAATCGTTAATCCCGCTAACCCCGACACCAATATGACTGTTGATGAATTGCGGGAGATTACCACGGGAAATTATCATAAAAAACCCGTTCAGCTGGTTTTCGATGAACAGAATTCCAGTACCGTACGGTTCATCATCGATTCGATCAATCACGGCAAGCCTTTGCCTGCCTATGCCATGGCGGCCAACGGCCCTTCGCAAGTGGTGGATTACGTGGCTTCCACGCCCAACGCCATCGGCCTGATTGGTGTGAGCTGGGTCTCAGATCCTTATGATACGCTGGCCCTTTCGTTTTTGAAAAAAGTGCGGGTAGTAGGATTAAAGACCGCAGCCGAAACCAGGTATTTTAAACCTTATCAATATTATATTGCCTTAAAAAGTTATCCCTTAACTCGTGCATTTTATTTTATTTTGCGAGAACCTTATTACGGATTGGGTACGGGATTTGTCAATTTTTTAGCGAGCGACAAGGGTCAGCTTATCATTGCCAAATATAGGCTGTTCCCTGCACTGATGAATATCGTGTTTCGGGATGCCACCATTCAGTAAATTCTATATCATTGTACATTAAAACGAATACACAATGAAGATGCGTTTCATTACGAAGTTTGCTATGGTGCTGGCCTTTCTGGCAGCGGGTGCGGCTGTTCATGCACAAAGTGTGGACGATGCCATTCAGAACCTGAAATATCAAAAATACCGGACAGCCAAGCAGATCCTGCAACAATACCTGGCTAACCATGCTAAAGACGACCGGGCTTATTATTACCTGGGCCTGGCCGATCTGGGCCTGGATCTGGCTGATTCTGCACGCATGGACTTTCAGCAGGGCCTGCAAGTGAATCCCGGCTCCCCCCTGAACACCGTGGGCATGGCTCGCCTCGATATCCTCAATGGCAAATACGATGAAGCTAAAACAAAAATCCAACAAGCTTTTGATGCCTCAAAAGGTCGGGATTTTGAAGTGATGCGCGCTATCTTGGAAGCAACGGCTCAATCTCCCAATGCGGATAATCGCTACGCCATCGACCTGCTGCTGCAAATGAGGAATGATCGCAAAAACAAAAAATACAACTTCACGGCCGATGATTACATTGCCTTAGCCGATGCGCAGATGCAGCTGCCAGGCGGGGCTGGCGACGCCGCAACCAATTACCAGAACGCATTCTATGCCGACCCTAAAGATGCTCAGGCCTATGATAAATATGCCGAAGTGCTCATGAGCGCCAGAGCTTTCGACAATGCACTGGAATTTTACCATAAAGCCATCGAGGCCAATCCCAACTATCCACCTGCTTACCTGCATCTCTACGAATATTACCGGCTGCGCAACCTCGACTCGGCAGAACAATACATTAGCCGTTACATGCAGCTGGCCGACGATAAGATCAATGCCCAGGTGAACCTCGTGGACCTGCTCTATACCGAAGGTTTGCTGCAGCACGATACCACCAAATATCGCCAGGCTATTGATAAGGCCAACGAAATCATGAGCCAGGTAAATGATGCTACCCAGACGCGCCTGTACAAGTTAATCGCTGTGAGTGACCTGGCATTGGGTGATTCCCTGGATGCCAAAAAGAACATGGATATTTATTTCTCCCGCCATCCAGATCCGAAATATGCAAAATTTGACTACCAGACCTATGCGCAGATCTTGATGAAATTAAATCAGGACTCGCTGGCTAATATTTATTTTGCCAAAGCGATCGAGGCCGATACCACACGAGACCTGAACGCCCTGCGGGGGATCGCCGAAGATCTTCGCAAACAAGATAATTTCCGCGGAGCTTCGCTATACTATAAAAAGATCCTGGACATTGCCGATGGCCAGGCCCAGGTGGCAGATTATTTCTGGTATGGTTTTACCCTGATGTACAGCGATGAGCCCGACAGCGCGGTGGCCGTATTCCAACAGATGGTAAAAAAATTCCCCGAAAAACCCAATCAACGTACAGCTTATTACTACTGGGGCCAAGCCCTGATGATGAAAGACACTGCTTCTACCGGACCGGTGGGACTGGCTATTGAACCGCTGGAAAAATACCTGAGCCTGGTGGATACCGTAAATGCCGAAAACCAAGCTCAGATCGTGCGGGTCTATTACTACTTAGCCGCTTCCTACCTGACCAAGAACGACTACGACAAGGCTAACACTTATGCCGATAAGCTGGCTACCTACAATCCTCAGCTGGCTTCGCAAATCTATGGCCAGATTGCTGTAAATTATTTACATGCCAAGAATCGCGAAGGCGCAACCACTTATGCCCAGAAAGCCCTTAAACTCAATCCCGGAGATTCCACTTCCCAGCAGATTCTGGATTACTACAAACAGCTCGATGAATATAATGCCCGGATGCGGGA
>JADGHY010000112.1 GCA_019683625.1 Thermoflavifilum sp.
GTACGGAGTCCATAGGTCTGAAACAATCGCCGGCTCACGGTAAGGACCCGTTCCACAGCTTCGCTGTGCACTTCGCGAAGAGATGGTGTTTGTTTTTTCGTCATGCCTTGGTTTTAGAGAACGGCGCAAAACTATGGAAACTTTTTTAATCAAAAAAGTTTTCTAAGTATTTTTCTGAAAAAATATCTGTCACAGCGGTTGGGCAGGCTGTACCTTTGCTGGATAAAATCCTCAACCATGAAACGCAGAGTTACTGCAGGTGGCATTGTCAAGCATTTCTTCCAGGGATTGCTGGTGTTGGCGCCCATCACCATCACCTTGTTTGCCCTGTATTGGATTTTCACCACCATTGATAACCTGTTTCCCAAAGAACTGGTACCTGCGGCTTATCGCATCAAAGGGCTCGGATTTGTGATCGTAATTTTATTCATTGTGTTGGTGGGATACCTGAGCTCATCCTTCATTATCGGGAGGATTTTTGATTTGTTTGACCGGTTATTGGAAAAAACACCGTTTATCCGATACATATACACTTCTGTAAAGGATTTGTTCGATGCGGTGGTAGGGGAAAAGCGGAAATTTGATCATCCGGTTTTGGTGAGTATTTATGCTCCCGATGTCTGGGAGGTTGGTTTCATTACCCAAACGGATATGCAGATGTTGGGTATGCCCGATATGGTGACGGTTTATGTGCCTCAATCCTATGCTGTAGCCGGCAAGATGTATATCGTGCACCGCAGCCGCATCAAGCCGCTGCATCAGGTGAGCGCAGGAGAAGCCATGAAGTTTGCCGTGTCGGGAGGTGTGGTGAGTATGGATGTTGCAGATTTTTCCGAAGGCTTAACCAAGCATCCTTCATGAAACCTGTACACACCATAGGAGGCCTATGTGTTTTGTTACTTGCCCTGCCGCTGCATTTGGCTGGCTGGGGATTTTTTGCCCACAGTTATATCAACCATCAGGCCGTGTTTAGTTTACCTCCCGAGATGCTGGTATTCTACAAGCCTTATCAGTCCTTTTTAACCGAGCATGCTGCAGATGCCGATCGCCGCAAATTTGTCCTGCGATCAGAGGCGCCCAAGCATTATTTTGATGCCGATGCTTATGATCCCGCAGCCTGGCCTTGCAGCTGGCAGCAGGCCACCCTGCGCTGGCCTCCCGAAACGCTGCGCCGGCAGGGAATCTTGCCTTGGAACGCCTTGCAAGTGTATAATCAGCTGGTAAGCGCTTTTCGGCAACACGATGGCCAAAGGATTCTGAAGCTCTCGGCCGACCTGGGCCATTATATTGCCGATGCCTGTGTGCCGCTGCATACCTGCAGCAATTACGATGGCCAATTTACCGGCCAACACGGCATCCATGCGCTCTGGGAAACCGATATTCCCGAAAGGCTCTATCCCCGTTTTCAGCTGTGGGTGGGCAAGGCCGAATATCTTCCCCATCCGGCTGCCACTATCTGGCAGATCATCCAAGAAAGTGCTCGTGCGGCCGACACGGTGCTGGCTGCAGAGCAATACCTGCGCAGCCATTTTCCCCGAAAACAGAAATATGCTTATTACCTGCGAAACCATACCTGGGTGCATAGTTACAGTACGGCCTATCTGGAAGCCTATGAATCCCTGATGCATGACATGGTGGAACGCCGCATGCGCCGGGCCATTGAGGCTGTTTCTGCTTTCTGGTACACGGCCTGGGTAAATGCCGGCCAGCCCGACCTGCGCAATCTGACGGAAGTACGCTTTTCCCATGCCGATAGCCTGGAATGGCAAGCGCTTCAACACTTCCAGTGGAATGCCCGAAAAGAGAGAACGGGGTCTTTTAAAGAATAAAAAAGAGTTCTACCTTTACGACGCCCAAAGAAAAAACCCAATTAGGGCTTTTGCTTTTGATTTGCTATTTGTTACGCATAAAATAAATTGTTCATTTTCTTCGAATGCATTCATCCGTGAAGAAAATGAAAAAAATGAAACCCATTGTTGTTAACCTTGAACCGATACCAAATGCTTTAACCATATCTTATCATGATCAATTGAATTAAACGGATGCAGGTGCACAACTTTAATGCAGGCCCCTCGATGTTGCCCAACGAGGTGCTGTACAAGGCGAGCAAGGCGCTGATTGACTTTGATGGCTTGGGCATGTCCATCCTGGAAATTTCTCACCGCAGCGAAGCTTTTCTGCAGGTCATGGCGGAAGCCCGGCAGCTGGTGCGGGAGCTGCTTCAGCTCGATGAAGATTTTGAAGTGCTTTTCCTCCATGGCGGGGCAAGCACGCAGTTCATGCAAGTGCCTTATAATTTACTCGATGCCGGTGAAACGGCCGGCTACCTGGATACGGGCGTATGGGCCAGCCGCGCCCTCAAAGAGGCCCGGTTGTTTGGCCAGGTGGAAGTGGTGGCCAGCTCAGCCGACCGAAATTATTGCTATATCCCCAAAAACTTCACCGTACCCAAACACCTGAAATATTTGCATATCACCACCAACAACACCATTTATGGTACACAATGGCACAAGATCCCAGAGGTGGATGTGCCTCTGGTGGCTGATATGAGCAGCGATATCTTTAGCAGGCAACTCAATTTCAATCAATTTGCCCTCATTTATGCGGGCGCTCAAAAAAACATGGGCCCTGCAGGCGTAACCCTGGTGGTGGTAAGAAAAAGCATCCTGGGCAAGGTGAGCCGACTGATTCCCACCATGCTGGATTATCGCGTACATATCCAGCATGAATCAATATACAATACGCCTCCCGTGTTTGCCGTATATATTTCCATGCTAACCCTTCGTTGGTTAAAAGAACAAGGGGGCATTGCAGCCATTGAAAAACGCAATGAACAAAAAGCTGCTTTGCTGTACCGGGAAATCGATGAAAATCCGCTGTTTCGCGGCACAGCCGATCCTGCCGATCGAAGCCGCATGAATGTGTGTTTTGTGATGAATGATCCTGCTCTGGAAAAAGCATTTCTGGAATTTTGCAAAAAAGAAGATATCGTGGGCATCAAAGGCCATCGCCTCGTGGGCGGTTTCCGGGCTTCTATTTACAACGCCATGCCCATTGAAAGCGTAGAATACCTGGTGGAAAGCATGCGATATTTTGCCCGTACCCACGGATAAGCACAATATACCGGAGATGATAATCCACTCTCATATACTAGAAAAAGATCGGATAACATGACTGTCATACGCCCTTTCAGAGCTATTCTGCCCCATCCCGAGCTGGCAGCCCGCGTGGTCGCCCGTCCATACGACGTGTTGAGTGCAAGAGAGGCTGAAGCTATTGCCCGTGAAAATCCCGACTCGTTTTACCATGTATCCAAGCCCGAGATTCATTTTCCCCAATACCTGGATGCGCATACGCCTTTCCCCGACGAAGTTTACGAAGAAGGTGCCCGGTGGCTGCGCAAGTTTTTGGATTGTGGAATTCTGCAAAACGACACCGGCATTCATTATTACGTGTACACCCAGCGCATGCCCCACCCTTTTCTTGCCCATGAGCACATTGAACAAACGGGGTTGGTGTGTGTATCGGCCCTGAGCGACTATGAAGAAGGTATCATCAAAAAGCATGAACTTACCCGGCCTGATAAGGAACTGGATCGGATTCAACATATCCGCTTTACCCGGGCGCAGACCGGAAACGTGTTTTTGGCTCACCGGCCTTTGCCCATCCTGCATGCGCTGCTCGAAAAATGGAAAGACACCCATCGGCCTGCCTATCATTTTCAGGGAGAAGACGGGGTGGAACATCTGGTATGGAAAGTGGATCACCTGACCGCCATTGCACAAATTACCCGCATCTTTGAACATCAGATTCCGTGCACTTATATTGCAGACGGGCATCATCGGGCCGCATCAGCCGCCCTACTCAGAAAAGAATGGATGCAACAAGCCCAAGCTCATGCTGCTGCCCCCTATCAGTTTTTCCTCACCACCTTGTTTTCTGCCGATCAGCTGTTTATCATGGAATACAATCGGCTGGTAAAAGACCTCAACGGCCTTAGCCCCGAAACCTTTCTGGAAAAGTTAACAGAAAGCTTTGTGATCACCGATCCACAGGATCAGGTATTTCGGCCCCGGGCACCCCATCAGATGGGCATGTATTTGCAACAACGCTGGTATGGCCTTACGGTGAAACCCGGTTTGATACCCGATGATGCGGTGGAATCGCTGGATGTAAGCCTGTTACAGCGGCTGGTACTGATGCCGTTGTTGGGCATTGAGAATCCCAGAACAGATGAGCGCATTGAATTTGCTGGCGGAATCCGGGGAGCAAGCTATCTGGAAACTAAGGTGAACAGTGGAGAAATGGCCGTGGCCTTTCTGTTGCACCCGGTTACGGCCGATCAGCTGTTTGCCGTGGCCGACGCGGGTAAAATGATGCCACCCAAGTCAACCTGGTTTGAGCCTAAATTGCCCGATGGCTTGTTTATTCACTCCCTTGACGAAGCCGAGATTGTACACCCCATCGAATGGTATGAAGCTCAGAAATCGCTTTTTTAAGCGTGATTTTGCGGGATGTTAACGCTAACGCAAGCGTGGATTCCCTTCTATTTCTTTAGTTTTACCCCAAAAGCGGAATATGCCCCTGAAGCCGGCCCAAACCCTGGTGTTGTGTGCCCTCATCCTCTGCAGCTCATTCGGGCATGCTGTCTGCCAATCTGCTGCTTCTGATGCTTCTGCCGGAGATACGGTTCCTGCCCTCTATGCCACCGCCCAGCGTTTTATGAGCGCCGGAGATTATGCCAATGCCATCATTGTGCTTCAACAGGTGATTCAACAAGATCCAGAAAATCAACTTTATCAACAGGATCTGGCCACAGCTTATCTCATGCGGAAAGATTATGCCCGTGCCGAAGCCGTTATTCATCCTCTGCTGAAAGATCAAAACACCACGGCCCGCACCTATCAGATCGCGGCCGAGATTGCCCAGGGCGAACATGACGATAAAAAAGCTATCAAGCTGCTCAACGAAGGCATCAAGCGGTTTCCACGAGAGGGAGCCTTGTACAATCAGCTCGGGCTGTTGTATTTCCAAGAAGAAAAATACAAGCCTGCTTTGTTAAGCTGGATCAAGGGCATTCAGATGGACCCTACTGACCCGAATAATTACTACAATGCAGCCCGCACGTATTACTATACCGATGATCGGGTATGGACGCTGCTCTACGGCGAAATATTTGTTAACCTGGAAAGTTTTACCCTACGCACGGCCGAAATCAAGGGCATTTTGTTCGATACCTACAAGCGGCTGTTTGCCAGCGGCTTGCTCTCTAAGGTGCCCTTGCCAGTCCCTGGCTCCAAGCCTGCCAATTTCCGGGAAGCCTTTTTACAAACCCTGGCCAAACAAGCTTCCGTGGCCGACGAGGGCATCACGCCAGAAACCCTCACCATGTTGCGCATCCGCTTTATCCTGGACTGGGAAAAATTATTCGCCACCGATTATCCGTTTGCCCTGTTCGACTATCAAGCCAGGATGATCCGGGCGGGGGTATTTGAAGCTTATGACCAATGGCTATTTGGCCCGGCTGCCAATGCTGCCGCCTTTCGGGAGTGGATGAACCTGCATGCCCAGCAGTTTCAGCGGTTTTTGGCCTATCATCAACAACATCCTCTACAGCTCAGTGCCGGAGAGGCTTACAACGATCTGCAATTCCATTTTCAACTCGATAACCAACCTTAAACAAATTTCAGGAGCCGGAATTTCTCCCAAATCTCTATCTTTGCAAAAAGCTGTGATTTTCGATGGAACCGAGAACTTATGCCCGTCGTCCCTACCACGCTCCTTCCAAGACAATTTTCTTCATTCACCTCGTCGTTTACATCGTGGCCATGTTGGTTTTGTGGCTGGTTGTGTACCGGCATCATAATGCCCAGATGCAAGGTGATGTATACCCCTGGGAAGGCTGGTTTACCGGCACCTGGTTTTTAGTAGTGGTAGCCCATTTCTGCAATACGTTTTTTGATAATAACAGGGATAATCAGGACAAATATTATCTCAAATATCTTTGGGAAAAAGAACATTGAAACTTTTGCATATCCTATAAAAACTTCTTGATGGATGGCCGGTACTAAATGCCGGCCTTTTTTATTGCTTCTGCGGCAGAAATTCCCGTAATTTATGGGAACAAACATCATCCTATGTCCTCCTCCACATCGCTGCGTTTGTTTGATTTAGCTCTTCTGCAGGCGAATAACCCTTTGCCCGATATGCTTGCTGCCAAGGAAGAAGGCAAATGGCGGACCTACGATACCCGAGAAGTGATTGCATTGAGCAAAGCCCTGGCCAGAGGTTTGCAACGGGCTGGTATTTCCCCGCATGATTTTGACTATATCCAACAGGATAAAATTGGGCTGATCGCGGCCAATTGCCCGGAATGGGTGATTACAGATCTGGCCTGTCAGATGTGTGGGGCCGTGTTGGTGCCGGTGTACCCCACCATCAGCCAAAGCGAATTAAGTTTTGTATTGCAAGATGCGGCCGTGAAAATTGTTTTCACTGGGGATGCACAACTCTATGAAAAAGTGAAGCAAATCCAAGACCAACTACCAGCCCTGCAAGCGATCTATTGCTTTCGTGCAGGCAATGGGCTACCTTATTGGAAATCGCTGCTGTGCGAGGAAGGCGAGGAACGGCTCCAGCAAACCATGCAACAGATTCAAGCCCATCATTTAGCTACCATCATTTATACTTCAGGCACCACGGGTGTGCCCAAGGGGGTGATGCTTAGCCATCATAACATCGTAAGCAATGTGCTGGCCTGCAAGCCTTGCCTGCCCTTATCTGCCAGCTCCCGAGCACTGAGCTTTTTGCCACTGAATCATGTGTATGAACGCATGATCACGTATTTGTATATCCACAGCGGCATATCTATCTATTATGCGGAAAGC
>JADGHY010000113.1 GCA_019683625.1 Thermoflavifilum sp.
GAGCGGGTGCGCACTGGCAGGCGTCGGCCTGAGGGGGAATCTGCGCCTTAGCAGCCGTCCAGCAAAAATTCATTTCCTGGCTGGTGATACTTTGCAGTTTCAGGTTGATTTTCACGCCCCGCCGGCTGTCCGGAGCAACAAGGGTTTCTGTGCTATGTGCCCGAATGTTGGAAGCCGTTAGGGGAATGGTTTGAAATACTTGCCCATTGTTTTGGATATAGGCTAATTCCAATTCCACCTGATCGATGGGGAAATCTGTCTGGTTATCGATGCGGATGGTGGGCTGATGAATGCCTCCAAACAAACCCGTCTGAAATTTTGCGATGCTGATGTGAATATAATTGGGCCAGTTTTTTCGATAATAAGCACGCAAATCCATCATGGTACCCTGGGATTGCCATGTGGGACGTTGCTGATTGAGCTGGTTAATAGCATCCCGCAATTGTTCGTTTTCTTGCTGCAGCTGCCGGTATTGGATCAGCAGTTCATGAAGCCGCTGTTCGCTTTGTTGCCCGTTGCGCTGGGCTTGCCTTTTAGCCGACCAGAGCCATAGGCAAAGTATCCCCATCAGCAGCAGCGGGATGAAAAAAATAGATTTTCCTTTCATAGAATAAAAACAAAACTATATGTTTGTATCAAACCCGAACTCATTGGCCTGTTGGCCAGGCAAAGCTGCTTTTGTGCACCTTGCGCTGCTGGCGATGCTTACACACCATCAGCATTAAAATGGATCTCGAAGGCTATGCAAATCCTACCCGTTGAAAACAGCAAAACGGCACGTGCATTTTTGTTATTACCCAGAAAAATTCATGCCGGCAATCCGGAGTGGATTGAGCCATTGCATCGCGATGTGGAGGAGGTGTTTGATCCCCGCCGCAACAAGGCCTTTCGCCACGGTGAATGTGCCCGCTGGATTCTGGTAGACGAGCAACAACAATGCATTGGCCGGGTAGCTGCATTCGTCAACCGCCGCTATAAAAACAAAGGGGATGACTTGCCTGTGGGAGGTATGGGTTTTTTTGAATGTATTCATGATCGCCAGGCAGCCCACCTGTTGTTTGACCAGTGCAAAGCCTGGCTGCAGGAACGCGGCATGCAGGCCATGGATGGCCCAATCAATTTCGGAGAACGCGACAAATGGTGGGGATTGCTGGTAGAGGGCTTTCATGCTCCACCGTATGGCATGAACTACCATCCGCCATATTATCGGGAGCTGTTTGAAAGCTATGGATTTGAAGTGTTTTTTAACCAATATTGTTATGCCATGCGGGTTGATACACGCCTGCAGGATAAATTTTATGAACGCCATGCCCAATTTGCTGCTAATCCTGATTTCCATGCAGCACATTACCGGAAAAAGGATCTGGAAAAATTTGCAGCAGATTTTTGTAAGGTGTATAATGAAGCCTGGGCAGGACATGGGGGATTGAAAACCCTGGAATTGCGACAGGTGATTCAGTTTTTCCGGAAAATGAATCCCGTGGCCGATGAACAATTGGTGTGGTTTGTCTATTATCGGAATGAGCCGATAGGCTGCTGGCTGAATATTCCCGATATCAATCAGGCTATCCGTTATTTGCATGGCCATTTCAGCTGGTGGCACAAATTGAAATTCATGTGGCTCATGCGTCGGGGCGTGTGCAAGCGCTTTATCGGCCTGGTATTTGGCATCGTTCCGGCCTTTCAGGGTAAGGGGGTGGACAGCTATCTGATTATCGAAGGAGCCAATGTGATTCAGCCTGCAGCCCGCTACGAAGAATATGAAATGCAATGGATTGGCGATTTCAATCCCAAGATGATCAATATTGCCGAAAGCCTAGGCACATACCGGAGCCGGCGGCTGATTACCTATCGGTATTTATTTGACCGCAACAAGCCTTTCCAGCGGCATCCGCTGGTGTAAAAGAGATTTTCTAACTTCGTTTTCATGGAGCATTTTCTGGTTTCTGCGCGGAAATATCGTCCACAGGATTTTGCCTCTGTGGTGGGGCAATCGCATATCACCACGACCTTAAAAAATGCCATCCTGCAAAAGCAGCTGGCACATGCTTTTTTATTTTGCGGGCCACGAGGCGTAGGCAAAACCACCTGCGCCCGCATTCTTGCCAAGACCATTAACTGCGAAAACCTTCAACCCAACGGAGAAGCCTGCAACCAATGCCCTTCCTGCATAGCTTTTAACCAGGGCACATCTTTTCATATTCACGAACTGGATGCGGCCTCCAACAATTCTGTGGATGATATCCGCGCCCTCGTAGATCAGGTACGATTTCCGCCACAGGGCGCCCGGTACAAAACCTATATCATCGACGAAGTGCACATGCTTAGTACCGCTGCCTTCAATGCCTTCCTGAAAACCCTTGAAGAGCCGCCATCCTATGCTATTTTCATTTTAGCCACCACGGAAAAACATAAAATCCTTCCCACCATCCTGAGTCGCTGTCAGGTTTTCGATTTCCGGCGCATCACCCTGCACGACATCGTGCATCACCTGCAGGAAATCTGCGAAAAAGAACAGGTGACGGCCGAAGAAGAGGCTTTGCACCTCATTGCCCAGAAAAGTGAGGGATGCATGCGCGATGCGCTGGGTATTTTCGATACCCTGGTGAGCTTCACCGGTGGCCAGATTACCTATCAGCAGGCGCTGGCACACCTGAACATGCTGGACGTGGAATATTATTTCCGGCTGATAGAGGCCATTCACCAGCAGGACATCGCCCAGACCTTGTTATGGCTCGACGAAATCCTGCAGAAAGGTTTTGAAGGAGAAAATGTCCTGGAAGGCATGGCCGGCTTTCTGCGCGATCTGATGGTCTGCCGGGATGAAAAACTCACCGCATTGCTGGACATTGCCCAGAACTTCAGGAAACGATATGCCGAGATGGCTCAACGTTGCAGCCTTTCCTGGCTGGTGACAGCCCTGGCTTTGTTGCAGGATGCAGAAATGCAATATCGCAACGCCCGCAACAAGCGGCTTACCCTGGAAGTGGCCTTCATTAAGCTTTGCTATCTGCAACAGGCCGTACAGCTGGTTGGCGATGTGGCCACGGGCGAAGTGGTAAAAAAAAAGCTGATGCATGAACGCGAGCTTACCCGGTTACGGGCTCCCTTTCAGGCCATTCCCAAGCCCACGTCGGTTACTTCACGGGTGAAAGCTCCTCAGGAACAAGTTGCCCCCCCAGTGGATGTAAGCCCGATTGCTCCTCGCCAGGCGATGCCAGAGCTGCGGATGACTGCCGGTGGCAAACTTCCTGACCTCAATACCTTTAAGAAGGATCTGAAAATAGCGCAGCAAGCCACAGATGATACCCGCAGTCCTTTAACCCTTCAACAGGTGCAAACCTGCTGGGAACAGTACATCCGCCTTCTGCAACAAAAAGGTCAGCAGGCCCTGGCTGTCCAGCTCGAACAAGCAAGCCTTGCAATAGCCCCGCCAGAAGAAATTCAAGTAACCACCTGGAATATTGTCCAGTATCGTTTTCTGGAAGAAGAACGGCTCCATGTGGCCGAATATCTGAAGGAAAAACTCGCCCGGCCGGATTTGGTGATGAAAATCCTGCTGCAAGAACAGGAGATGCCCGACAATGGCCAACCCATGCTCACTCCGCAGCAACAGTTTGAACAGCTGAAAGCCCGTTATCCTTTAATTGCCCGCCTGCAGGATCAGCTGGATCTGGAACTGGATTATTGAAAAACAGCAACAGTGGCTGTTTTTTTCATTTAAACGTGAATTAGTTACTTTTGAGCCGAATTTGAAAGCGTTATCATTATGGCAGAAGCAATACGGATGCCCTTGTTGAGCGACACCATGAAGGAAGGCGTTATCGCAGCCTGGCATAAAAAAGTCGGGGATCAGGTGAAGGCCGATGATGTGATCGCAGAAGTGGAGACCGATAAGGCTACCATGGAAGTGATCCCTTATGTGGAAGGTACTTTGCTCTATATTGGTCCCAAAGAAGGGGAATCGGCAAAGGTGAATGAGATCATCGCCATCGTGGGAAAACCGGGGGAAGATTTTCAATCCTTGCTGGCTCAGCAAGATCAGGCTAAATCGGCCTCTCCTCAGCAACAGGCTCCGGCAGCTGCCGCCCCATCCGCCACTTCTTCTGCCGATGTGCAAAAGCTGCTGCAGCAGGTAACCGTGGTGCGCATGCCTTTGTTGAGCGATACCATGAAAGAAGGGAAAATTGTGGCCTGGCATAAAAAAGTTGGGGATCAGGTGAAATCGGATGATGTGCTGGCAGAAGTGGAAACCGATAAAGCTACCATGGAAGTGGTGGGATATGCCGAAGGCACTTTGCTTTACATCGGTCCCAAAGAAGGGGAATCGGCAAAAGTGAATGAGATCATTGCCATCGTAGGAAAGGAAGGAACAGATATCCAACCCATTCTGGAAGCAGAAAAGCAACCCTCACCCAAGCCAGAGGCATCGGGTCAGGAAGCAGCAGCACCTGTTGCCAAAGCAGCCACACCGGCTCCGGCGCCAGCCCCCGCCGGAGCAGCCACAGTTACACCCGAAGGCCGCATCAAGGCTTCGCCTTTGGCGCGCAAACTCGCTGCCGAGAAAGGCATTGACCTCCACCGCATCAAGGGCACCGGCGACGACGGACGTATCATCAAACGCGATATCGATCAATATTTGGCTAGCCCGGCTGCACAGGTTGCAGCTCCCGCACCCGCTTTCATACCGGCAGGCGAAGAAGGCTTTGAAGATAAGCCCCTCACGCAGATGCGCAAGGTCATTGCTCAACGCCTGAGCCAGAGCAAGTATAGCGCTCCCCATTTTTACCTGACCATCTCCGTGGATATGCGCAGGATGGTCGATGCCCGCAAAGCCTTGAACGAGATTTCAGAGATAAAGATTTCCTTCAACGATATTCTGATTAAGGCAGTAGCCATGGCGCTGCGCAAACATCCCGAGGTCAACAGCAGCTGGATGGGTGATTTTATTCGCACGTACAAGCATATTCATATCGGCTCTGCCGTGGCTATTGAAGATGGATTGGTTGTGCCTGTCATTCGTTTTGCCGATCAAAAATCTATTGCCCAGATTGCTGCTGAAACCAAGGCCTTGTATGAAAAAGCCCGTAACCGGAAGCTACAGCCACAGGATTTTAGCGGCAATACCTTTACGATTTCCAACCTGGGCATGCTGGGGATAGAAGAATTTACAGCCATCATTAATCCGCCCGATAGCTGTATTCTTGCCGTGGGCGCTATACAGGATACCCCTGTGGTGCAAAACGGACAAGTGGTGGTGGCGCCGGTGATGAAGCTCACCATGAGTTGTGATCACCGGGTGGTGGATGGGGCCGTGGGCGCGCGTTTCCTGCAAACCCTGAAGGGTATGCTGGAAAATCCGTTGGCCATGTTGCTTTAAGGCATGTCTTTTCGTATCCTATATTTCCTGAGCATTTTCAGCCTATCCTTATGCATGATGGCCTGTCATCGGCAGCCGGCTGTTTCTCCTATGCCGGTGATCTGGGATACAGACATTGGTCCTGATTTCGATGATGCCGGAGCAGGCTTGATCTTGCACCAATTGGCCGATGCAGGAAAAATCAACTTGCTGGCCACGGTGGCTTGCAATACCTATCCCAACAGTACCCGGATATTGCAAGTGTTCAACGGCTGGTATGGCCGTCCACAATTGCCTGTGGGGAAACCTGACTCGGCCTATGCGCCGCTGGTGCCCGACAATTGCCATTGGACGGATAGCGTATTGGCACATTTTCCTGTTCCAGTGCAGGCTCAGGCTACAGTACAAGATGCCGTGATGCTTTACCGCCGGTTACTTGCTGCTGCAGCTGATCATAGTGTGGTGATTATCAGTACGGGTTTTTTCAGCAACCTGGCAGCACTGTTGCATTCCGGGCCAGATTCCTATGTCCAGGATTCGGGTATTCAGCTGGTGCGTACCAAGGTGAAGTATCTGGTGAGCATGGCCGGAAGTTTCCCGCAAGGACGTGAGTTTAATGTGTATCAGGATGTGCAGGCAGCAGCTTATGTGGCCGACCACTGGCCTACCCCGGTGATTTTCTGCGGTTTTGAAATAGGCGATTCGGTTTTTACCGGTATTCCTTTGCTCCGTCCGGATTTGCCCCTAAGCCCTATCCGGCAAACATTTCGCATAGGCTTGCATTGCTGGCATGAAGAATCAACCGGCCATCCCAGCTGGGACGAGACAGCCGTCCTTGCGGCATCCGACACCTTGCACCAGCTGTTTGATTGGCATCCGGGACATATCCGCATTTATGCTGACGGCACTAATGGGTGGGAAAATGAGCCCAAAGGCAATCAGTATTACCTGGTGCTGAAAACTTCGCGGGCGCACCTGGCCAAGCTGATTGATGACTATCTGCTTCGGAAATAAAGCAGCATCTCTGTGCTGCCCAAAGGGAATTATGCTACAGCGAATAGCTGATGCAGGGAAAATCTACGCACAAAAAGGAATGGACTGTGAGGGAACTGAGGTTTGATCCTCATTTTTCATCGTCCGGTTCAGCCTGCTCGTCTTGCTTGTTGCTAAGCCACCAGCGATAGCCAATGAATCCTACCAGTGCCAGCGGCGTGATCATAAGATAAAGGATACCGGCATTCAGGCTTTTTGCTGCATCAGGATTTAAGTCTGAAGCGGTTTTGGTACATATCGAGCATTGTGCATGCGCAACAATGGCTGATAGCAACAAACCAGCCATGATCATTAACCCACCGAGCAAAACCTTTTTCATAGCCTTGTTTTGGAATATATACAAAATTATGAAATTTCCTGTTGCGAAATGGCGTAATTTTTTTGCATATTCATTCCTTGCTCAATCCGTATGTTTAGGATAAGAGCAGCCTTAAAATCTATTTATTGATTTTTCGCGATATGTTAAAAG
>JADGHY010000114.1 GCA_019683625.1 Thermoflavifilum sp.
ATGCTTAGGGCTTATTGGGTGGGAGGCATATTGTTATGCATATTGCTCTGGGCCGGCAATCGCTGGGTGGTACCGCATGCCGACCGGATCAGGGATGCTTTTGAAGATAAATATGTAAACGATATTGATGAAAGCAAGCAAATCAGCAATGTGCACCTGCGCATTGATAGTTTTAGTTATGTGACGATGTACATTTATGATCCCATCTACAAATACGCTTCAGGATTCAAGTTGGAAAAGATCCGCAATCAGGATTTGTATTACCGCCTGGAAGCGCAGAATGTGCGCTGGGATTCTGTGCATAAGACCTGGAACACGGGCCCTTGTGTGATTCGCACTTTCGATGGATTGCAGGAAACCGCCCGCCAGCTTGCCGATACCAACCTCAAGATTCCCCTGGCTCCGGAAGATTTGATTCAACGCAGCAACATCACCGAAACCCTTACCACTCCCGAGCTCAATGCCTATATTGCCCGGGAAAAATTGCGCGGCAGCGAGGGCATCAATGCCTTGTACGTGGAAAAATATCGCCGCGATGCCTCTGCAGTGGCTGTTGTGATCCTCACCCTCATTGGGGTGGCCGTGGCCAGCCGAAAGGTACGGGGCGGCAGCGGGCTGCATCTGGCCATTGGCATAGTGATAGGCTCGGCATATATCGTTGTCTTGCAATTTTCCTATACCTTTTCGGTCAAAGGCAATCTTGCTCCCTTTGTGGCGGTGTGGTTACCGAATGTGTTGTTCGGGGCCGTAGCATTTGCATTATTGCGCCGCGCACCCAAATGACCGTAATGCTTTCTTGCAGAAACCTTTCATCCTGACCAATCATCCCGAAAGCTTCCTGCTGCCTGCAGGTAAATCCCTAAATTTGTACAATTCAGAAACATCGCTTTGCTGTCAGGCATCGTTCAGCGATCCATCAGGCGATCATCTTTGTTTATTCAGGATTAAAACCGGTAGTATGAGCACATTAAAAGAAAAATTTAAGGCTAAAGCCGACGAACAAGCTGCCCGGGTGAGGCAATTGATTCAGGAATATGGTCATACCAAAATTGGAGAGATCACCTTATCGCAGGTTTATCAGGGTATGCGCGGGGTGATTGGTTTGGTAACGGAAACTTCTTTGCTGGATCCCAATGAAGGCATTCGTTTTCGAGGATATTCCATTCCGCAATTGCGCAAGCAACTGCCTAAAGCATCGGGAGGTCATGAACCCTTACCGGAAGGCTTATTCTATTTGATGTTGTTGGGCGAATTGCCCGCCGAACAGGATGTAACCGATATGGCCAATGCGTGGGGACGACGTTCGCATGTGCCCAACCATGTATTTGATGCGATCGATGCCCTGCCTATTTCCACGCACCCCATGACGATGTTCACCGTGGGCATCATGGCTATGCAAACCGAATCCCGATTTGCGAAAGCCTATGCCGCAGGCACCATGAGCAAGGCCGATTACTGGGATTATACCTTTGAAGATGCCATGAACCTCATTGCGCGCCTGCCCCGCATCGCAGCATATATCTATCGCCGCAAATACAAGGGTGGAGATAACATCCAGCCCGATCACTCGCTGGATTGGGCAGCCAATTTTGCCCATATGCTGGGTTATGATGATGAAAGCTTCTATGAACTGATGCGCCTGTACATGACCATCCACGCCGATCATGAGGGTGGAAATGTGAGCGCTCACACCGTGCATCTGGTGGGCTCGGCGTTGAGTGATCCTTATCTGGCATTTTCTGCTGGGATGAATGGGCTGGCAGGCCCCCTGCACGGATTGGCCAATCAGGAAGTGATTAAATGGATTAAAAACATGCAGCAAGAGCTGGGTGGAGGATTGCCAAGCAAGGAACAAATTGCAGCTTTCGTGCATAAAACTTTGAGTGAGGGAAAGGTGATCCCGGGCTATGGCCATGCCGTATTGCGGCAAACCGATCCCCGTTTCCTAGCCCAGATGGATTTTGCCAAGAAACATTTGCCCGACGACGAACTGGTAAATCTGGTCTGGCGCATTTACGAAGTAGTGCCACCGATCTTGCAGGAGCTCGGAAAGGTGAAAAACCCCTGGCCTAATGTGGATGCACATTCCGGAGCTTTGTTAGAGCATTATGGATTGGTGGAATATGAGTTTTACACTGTATTATTTGGCGTTTCCCGTTCATTGGGCGTGATGGCCTCGCTTTGCTGGGATCGGGCTTTAGGATTGCCCATTGAACGTCCTAAATCGGTTACCACCGAATGGCTGGAAAAGTTCGTGAAAGGCCAGTTGCAGAGCGTTGAACATGCCACACACGCAAGCGGTGAAGAATCCTGAATGGTACTTCCGTAAATTTCAGCATCTGATTTCTCGGCCATGCCGACGCTGCCATCATCTATATGGAGTATTCCCGTGGAATATATCAAAGGGGTGGGACCCCAGCGGGCAGAGCTGTTGAAAAAAGAACTCCAGATTTTCACCGGCCGTGATTTGTTGATGCTCTTCCCGTACCGGTACTATGACCGTTCGGAAATTACTCCCGTGGCCCGGCTCACAGCCGATCAGGAATATGCGCAGGTAAAAGGCATCCTCACCCAAATCCATGAGGTGGAAAGCAATCGGTGGAGCAGCAGCCGTTTAGTGGCTGAGCTTCATGATGATACGGGGTTTGTGCAATTGATTTGGTTTAATGGCTGGCAGTGGGTAAAAAAAGGGTTGCAAATTGGAAAAACTTATCTGGCTTTCGGACGGCTGTCCTTTTTCAATGGCATCCCCCAGATCGTTCATCCCGAATTAAATGACCCCCATGCCATGCAGGCCAGCTGGGCCTTTGAGCCAGTATATCCTTCCACCGAAAAACTCAAATCCAGAGGACTGAATAGCAGGGGCATAGCCCGCATCATGGCTGCTTTCTGGGAAAAGATTTCCGAAAAAGATATTCCAGAAAACCTTCCTCAGGCCATACGGGATAAGTATCAACTTATGGATCGGGGTCAAGCCTTTCGGGCCATCCATTTTCCTGCCAGCTGGCAGCAAGCCGAAGCAGCCCGCCGTCGCCTGAAATTTGAAGAGCTATTTCTGGCTCAGGTGCGCATAGCCATCTTGCGTAACCGGCATCATCATGAGTCAAAAGGATGGATATTTCAGCAAGTGGGTGATTTGTTCAATAGCTTATATGCCCGTTTGCCTTTTTCGCTCACCGAAGCCCAGAAACGCGTCATTCGGGAAATCCGCCGGGATACGCTTTCCGGCCATCAGATGAATCGGCTCCTGCAGGGAGATGTGGGCAGCGGCAAGACCATTGTGGCCCTGCTGGCCATGTTGCTGGCGGTTGACAATGGCTTTCAGGCCTGCCTGATGGCTCCTACCGAAATTCTTGCCCAGCAGCATTTTTCCCATATCTGTGCCTTGCTCGATGGCTTACCTGTTACCCCGGCCCTGCTCACGGGAAGCATTAAGGGACAAGCCCGCAAACATATCCTGGAAGGCATTGCCAATGGCACCATTAACCTGTTGATTGGTACCCATGCCCTTATTGAAGACACTGTACAATTTGCCCGGCTGGGACTGGCTGTCATCGATGAACAACATCGTTTTGGCGTGGCGCAGCGCGCCGCACTCTGGGAAAAAAGTGAAATCCCTCCTCATGTGCTGGTGATGACCGCCACGCCCATACCCCGCACCCTGGCCATGACTGTATATGGTGACCTGGATGTATCGGTGATTGACATGCTGCCTCCGGGCAGAAAAAAAATCATCACGGTACATCGCACGAACGACAAAAGGCATCAGGTGATGGATTTTGTGAAATCTCAGCTTCGGCAGGGCCGCCAGGCATATATCGTGTATCCGCTCATCGAAGAATCGGAAAAGCTGGACTATGAAAACCTCATGCGGGGCTATGAAGAAGTGAAGGCCTATTTCCCCGAGCCGGAATTTCGCATCAGCATGGTTCATGGCCAGCAACCTACCGACGTGAGGAATACGAATATGCAACGTTTCGTGCAAGGAATCACTCATATTATGGTGGCTACTACGGTTATCGAAGTGGGTGTGCATGTGCCTAATGCCAGCATCATGGTCATTGAAAGTGCAGAAAAATTTGGCCTGTCGCAACTGCATCAACTTCGGGGCCGTGTCGGACGGGGTGAACACGAGTCATATTGCATCTTGCTCACGGCTCCTGAAATTGGTAAAGAAGCTATGGAACGGATTCGGGTGATGACGCAAACCGATAATGGTTTTCTGATAGCTGAGAAAGATATGCAACTGAGAGGGCCTGGTGATATTGAAGGCACCCGGCAGAGCGGCATGATGGAATTTAAATTGGCCGATGTGGTCAGGGATGCCGATATGCTCATGCAGGCAAGAGAAGCCGCTATCCGGCTGGTGGAGCAGGATCCGCTGCTGATGCAACCCGAGAACAGATGCTTGCTGCAAGCCTTGCAAGCCGAAAAAACCAAAAACAATTGGAGCAAGATTTCCTAAAAACAATCCGACTATCGAAGCAACACTACATTTTATGAAGCCATTCCCGTGATGTATATGGCAAGCATGTTCAGCCGGCCATCAGGCTCTGAAGGCCCGCGCACCGGCCATTTCCACCATATCCTTTCTTTCCGAAAAAGAAAGACAACCAAGCTTTGCCTCCCCGGCACATGCCTGAACATCGCTCTCTTCTTGCTACTTGTGCTGGGTCTATGCCAAAACCATCCTGCTTTCGGGCAATCTTCTTTTGGGGTGATTAGCTTCCAGGAAAATAAAGGGCAATGGCCATCAGACGAGCGGTATCGCGCCGATTTGGGCAATGGACAATATGTGGTGCTCAGGCAGCAAGGCTTTGGCGTGGTGCTATACGATACGGCTGATCTTGAGCGCCTGCAGCTATTCACGCATGGGCATCCATCCATATCTTCAGCTAGCCAGCCAGCGAGTGGATCGGCTTCTGCCAGCGCTTATCATCACCCGCGCAGCCGTTTTCCCCGGCCAATCCTGCCCCATCATCCGAAACCGCCATTGCCGGAAGATTCGCTTTCCGTTTCTCCTGGAAATAACCCCATAGTGTTGCATGGTTGCTATTACCAGGTTCGTTTTATCCATAGTCAGGTTCCACAGGTCATTCCCGATCATGAGGTGAGCACCCGGTATCATTATTTCTTAGGCAATGATCCTGCCCGCTGGGCCAGAGATGTGGGAGCTTATGGGGGCATCACTTATGCATCCATTTACCCCCAAATTGACGTGAGATTTTATTTTGAAGCAGGCCGCCTGAAATATGACTGGATCATTCATCCCGGTGGGAAAATTTCGGCTATCCAAATGCAATACAGCGGTGTTGAGTCGCTGGAGGTGAAAAAAGGCAATTTGCTGATCCACACGGCTGTGGGTGATGTCACGGAGCTGGAGCCTTTTTGCTATCAATACATCAACGGTCAGCGGGTGGAAATCCCATGTGCCTATGTGCTCAACAGTTTGCCTGCCTCCACGAGTCAGCCTCAGCAGGCAGGAAAAGGCCGCAACCTGCAGGTGTCTTTTCGGATAAAAGGCGATTACCAACCAGGTTATCCCCTTATCATCGATCCGGTAGTGGTATTTGCCACCTTCACGGGCTCTACTTCCGATAACTGGGGATTTACGGCCACCTACGATGCACAGGGAAATTTCTATGCCGGAGGCATTGTTTTCGGAGGAGGCTATCCCGTGACGCCAGGCGCCTTTCAGCAACAGTTTGCCGGCGGCCAGCCCGAGGGAGCAGAGGAATATGGTTATGACATGGCTATTGCCAAATTCGATCCGACGGGTAAAAATTTATTGTATGCTACTTACCTGGGTGGTTCGGGCAATGAGCAGCCTCATAGCCTAATCGTGAATCACCAGGGCAATTTGATCATTGCGGGCCGCACCAATTCTCCTGATTTCCCGCACGATCATCAATATGGCTCGGGAGGGGGTTACGATATTGTGGTAGCCGAACTGAGTCCGGATGGCCGCAGGCTCGTGCACAGCACCCTGCTTGGAGGCAGTTATGATGATGGGGTGAACATCACCTATGTTCGGGAAGCAGGTACGGTTTCCCTGATGCAGAATTATGGCGATGATGCCCGCAGCGAAGTGATTGTAGATGCCTCGGATCAGGTATATCTTGCCAGCTGCACCCAGTCGCCCGATTTTCCCGTCACACCCGGCAGTTTTCAAATCCGCAAAGGCGATAACAGCAATTTGCATGGGGGAAGCATTACCATTTCAGAACCTGGTCATCAACCCTATACCGTATATTATACCTATCGCGATCAGGATGCGGTGGTGCTAAAACTCAATCCTGATCTCACCCTCAACTGGGCTAGCTTTCTGGGAGGCAGTGGCAACGATGCTGCCTATGTGATTGACCTAGATCCGGCAGGCAATATCTATGTAGGGGGTGCCACCTCCAGCCGCAATTTTCCTGTTGCCGGAACTGGGGTATGGCAGGCCGGTTATCAGGGTGGCGATGTGGATGGATTTGTGGCCGAAATCAGCAACGACGGCCGGCAGTTGCTGCGGCGTACGTATCTGGGTACCCCTGGCATCGATGAGGTATATGGATTAGCCTTTGATCAGCAAGGTTATCCCTATGTATGCGGCACCACCACGGGCAACTGGCCTGTTATGAACGCTGCTTATGTGGAGGCCGGCGGCAAACAATTCATTGCCAAACTCAAGCCCGACCTCAGCGGCTTCGTCTATTCCACTACTTTTGGCACCAACTCTTCCGAACCCAACATCTCGCCTGTAGCCTTTCTGGTG
>JADGHY010000115.1 GCA_019683625.1 Thermoflavifilum sp.
GTGGAATCGTGGAAGGGGAAAATGCACAGGGACTATGACCTGGTGTACCGCATAACTTTTTATTATCTGTTCAAATGATTTTTCACCAATGAGATGATTAAAACAACATGTATATGAAATACAGTTCATGGTTTAAGTTAGCCCTGGTGATGGCAGGCGTGGTTGGGCTTAGTGCCTGCGGCGGGCATTCCGGACAGTCAACCCAGCAGTCCTCTTCAGATGCGCAAACCCTGTTGGGAGCCGGCAGCACATTTGTCTATCCGTTATATTCCAAGCTTTTTGCCTTATACCATCAACAAACCGGCATCCGGGTCAATTATCAGTCTATTGGCTCCGGAGGCGGCATTTTGCAGTTGATCAACAAAACAGTGGATTTCGGAGACTCCGATGCTCCGCTCACAGCCGATCAGGAACAACAGGCCGGAACACCAGTGGTGCATATCCCTATTTGCTCGGGTGCCGTAGTACTTACCTACAATCTGCCTGGCATCCAGGACACCTTGTTGTTTACCCCCAATGTGCTTGCCGGCATATACCTCGGCACAATAACCCGCTGGAATGATCCTGCCCTTCAATCCATCAATCCACAGGTTAAACTGCCCGATTTGCCCATAGCCGTTGTACATCGCTCGGATGGCAGCGGTACCACCAATATCTTCACCAATTATCTTGCTAAAATAAGTCCGGATTGGAAAAACAAAGTGGGCGCCAGCACCTCAGTAAACTGGCCGGTGGGGCTGGGAGGAAAGGGCAATGAAGGAGTGAGCGGACTGGTGAAGCAAACACCGGGTGCCATAGGTTATGTGGAGCTGGCTTATGCCATCCAAAACCAAATGCCGGTAGCCAAAGTGCAAAATGCATCCGGACATTTCATCACCCCATCTATTGCCAGCACACAGGCAGCATCCAATATCAACCTGCCTGCCGATGCCAAAGTATTTGTTACCAATACTTCTGCCCCCGACGGCTATCCCATCAGTGGCTTCACCTGGGCAATCCTGTACCGCGAACAACACTACGGAGATCGCTCCCGCGCCCGTGCCGAAGAGCTGGTAAAGCTGTTCTGGTGGGTGATTCACGACGGGCAAGCCTATTGTGCAAACCTGCATTATGCCCCGCTTTCTCCTGCTGCTACCACAACTGCCGAAAAACTCTTGCAATCTGTAACCTTCGATGGCCAGCCGCTGCTGCATGCAGCTAAACCCTAACATCGTTCAAACACATTGCTGATGACCCGATTTCTGATGGCAAAGCCCCTGCGCCTCTCGGCCCCGCAGGCATACCCGACAACGGATAAACCGGCCTTCCGGCCCGATAAGCTTTCCCCTGCCTATGCCGGCCAGCATAAGGGCAACAGTTTGCTGAAATATATTTCCCTTGCTGATAGAAAGGATAAGCTGTTTCGACGGGTGCTGTGGATGGGTGGACTTACAATCCTTTGCCTGGTATTGGGCATTTTGCTTACCCTGATTGTGGGGGCCATACCTTCGTTGCAGGCTTTTGGTATCCGGTTTCTCTGGGGTAAGGTCTGGAATCCGGTCAATCAGGTGTTCGGTGCTTTGCCTTTTCTGGTAGGTACACTGCTCACCTCGTTTTTGGCTTTGCTCATCAGCATCCCGTTTTCGCTTTCCATCGCCATTTTTCTGGGTGAATATTTTCCTCCGGTAAAAGGAAGAAATCGCTTTGCCCATCTGGTACGCGAAGCGGTGGAGTTGATCGCAGGTATTCCTTCGGTCATCTACGGTTTCTGGGGCTTGTTTGTGCTGGTGCCGGTCATACGCAAGCTGGAGATGAGCTGGCATGTGTTGCCTTATGGAGTGGGCATTTTCACCGCCTCCCTGATCCTGGCCATCATGATTATTCCGTATGCAGCCTCGCTGGGCAGAGAAATCATTGCTCTGGTACCACAAGACTTGAAAGAAGCTGCCTATTCTTTGGGTGCCACCCGTTGGGAAATGATCCGGCATGTGGTGCTGCCCTATGCCCGATCGGGTATATTTGCCGGTTTGCTGCTATCGCTGGGCAGAGCCCTGGGTGAAACGATGGCCGTGACCATGGTGATTGGCAATACCAGTGAGATTCCTCAAAGCATCTTTTCACCCGGCAATACCCTGGCCAGCGTCATTGCAAACGAGTTTACCGAGGCAGCCAGCCGTCTTTACCTTTCTGCACTCATTGAGCTGGGACTTGTGCTGTTTGTGGTAACCACCTGTATGCATCTGATCGGGAAAACCATTATTCATCGATTTAGTGCGTAACCTATGCTGTTGCATACTCACATCCACATTCGCCGCAGGCAAATCCGGTCGCAACTTGTCCGCACCGCAATTATACTGTGTACGGTGCTTACGCTTTTGCCGCTGTTGTATATCCTGGCATACATTATCCGCCGGGGGATTGGGGTCATGCATCTCTCCTTTTTTCTTCAGCTGCCCAAGCCGGTAGGCGAAAGCGGTGGCGGCATTGCCAATGCGCTGGTGGGAAGTCTCCTGATTGTGGGTATGGCTACCCTGATGGCCGTTCCTGTGGGTATAAGCAGTGCCCTTTACTTGAGTGAACATCCGAAAGGCAAGCTGGCCGGCATCATCCGGATATGCCTGGAGGTACTTACCGGCATCCCCTCAATTGTGGTGGGTATTGTAGCTTATTACTGGCTGGTACGGCCCATGGGCTCATTCTCGGCCCTGTCGGGAAGCGTGGCTTTGGCCATCATGATGTTACCTATCATGATTCGATCAGCAGAAGAAACCTTAAAGCGCTTTCCCCTGCATCTGCGCGAAGCTTCCCTGGCCCTGGGTGTGCCGTATTATAAAACTATATTAAAAGTGCTGTTGCCCTGTAGCCTCAGTGGCGTGGTATCCGGCATCATGCTGTCCATCGCCCGTGTGATTGGGGAAACAGCGCCTTTGCTATTTACTGCTTTTGGCAATCCCTATTTGACGGCCAACATTTTCCATCCCATGCATAGCTTGCCCTTGCTGATTTATAACTATGCCATCAGTCCTTATGAAAACTGGCATCAACTGGCCTGGGGAGCTGCAATGGTATTGCTGGTGTGGATTCTGTTGTTAAACGTATTGACCCGAATAATGATTCGCAAATGGAGCGTCCAGTATTAGAAGTTCGGCATTTTCATGCCTGGTTTGGCAATCATGAAGTGGTGCGCGACGTCAATCTCAGCCTGCAACGCCATAAGGTAATAGCCATCATGGGCCCTTCAGGCTGTGGCAAAACCACTTTTCTGCGATGCATCAACCGCATGCACGAGCTTGCGCCCGATGCGCGCACCCAAGGAGAAATTTTACTGGAAGGAGAAAACATTTACCAGATGTCACCCATCATGCTGCGGCTGCGTGTGGGCATGGTGTTTCAACGACCTAATCCTTTCCCTCATCTCACGATATACGAAAATGTGCTGGCCGGCTATCTGCTGAACAATATTGCCCTGAGCCGGACTGAAAAAGATGCCATCGTGGAAGACTCCCTGCGCAAGGCCGCCCTGTGGAATGAAGTGAAAGACAACTTGCGGAAGAAAGGAAGCTTTCTTTCCGGCGGTCAACAACAGCGCCTCTGCATTGCCAGAGCCATAGCCATGAAACCCGATATCCTGCTGCTCGACGAACCCACCTCGGCCCTGGATCCCATTTCCACAGCAGGCATCGAAGAACTTACACAGGAACTGAAAAAAAATTATACGTTAATCCTGGTCACCCACAACATGCAACAAGCTGCACGCGTGAGCGACGATACGGCATTTTTTTACATGGGCGAACTCGTGGAATTTGCACCTACCCGACAAATGTTCACCGCACCCAAAGACCAACGCACCCAAAATTATATCACCGGACGCTTTAGTTAATGAGCTATGACCGCACTCGAACATGCCTTAAAAGAACTGAAAGACGATGTGATCCTGATGTGGATCATGGTGGAAGCCCAGTTAGAGGCTGCCCATAAAGCCATGCTGGAATATGATCAGGACCTGGCTCGTGAGGTGATGCAAAAAGAAAAGCGTATCAATGCGTATGAATTGAAAATTGATGAACAGTGTGAAGATATCTTAGCCCGTTATCAGCCCGTGGCTGTTGACTTGCGATTCCTGCTGGCCGTTTTAAAAATCAATGCCAATCTTGAGCGCACGGCCGATATTGCCGATGGCATTGCGCGTTATGTGATCGATGCCCCTACCCCATTTGAACCTGCCCTGCTCCAATCTACCCATCTGCTGGATATGTACACCCAAAGCCTGACTATGTTATCCGATACCCGTATTGCCTTCCAAAGAGAAGATACGGCTCTGGCAAGAAGCATTTTCCAACGGGATGAAATCATCGACGCCTATAACCTCCAGGCCCTGGACATCGTGTGTGCTCACCTGCAGGAAGGCAAGGCCTCCATCCGCCAGGAACTCCTGGTGCTGTCCATCATCCGCAAACTTGAACGCGTCGGCGACCAGGCCAAAAACCTGGCCGAAGAAATTATCTTCTACGTGGAGGCTAAAGTGCTCAAACACCATTCGAAACAAGAAGGTTAAGGCATGCCCTGATTAATCAGATCTAACGCTCGCTTTCCGTCATCCGAGCCTTTGACATGGCTTTTATGGATACCTTTGTAAAAAGCCGGCCATGCACACCAATGCTTTAATACACAGCACCAGCCCCTATCTGCTGCAACATGCGCATAACCCGGTGAATTGGCACCCCTGGGGTGAGGAAGCCTTGCTCCTCGCCCAGCAACAACATAAACCACTTATTGTGAGCATCGGTTATGCCGCCTGCCACTGGTGCCATGTCATGGAAAAAGAAACTTTCTCCGATGAAGAAGTAGCCACTTATATGAATGCTCATTTTGTTCCGATTAAAGTGGATCGGGAAGAAAGACCCGATTTGGATCAGCTATATATGCAGGCTTGCATCCTCATCAATGGCCATGGTGGCTGGCCTTTGAATGCCTTTGCCCTGTCCGATGGCCGACCCTTTTATGCCGTTACCTATTTACCCAAAAAACAATGGCTGAATTTGCTTCAACAAATCGTTGCCCTTTACCAACAGGATGCCGAGCAATGCATGGCCCAGGCCAAAAGCCTATCCGAAGGAATTCAGCAAAGCTTTGCCCTTCCTTTGCCACACAACAACGCGGATAACACCCTGTTTCGGGATGTATATGCCTCCTTGTTTCCCAAAATAAAACCCTTCATTGATTTCAAATGGGGCGGTTTCAACAGGGCTCCCAAATTCCCCATGCCTGCGGTATGGGAATGGCTGTTGCAATATGTTTATTTCACCCAAGAGCAGGATGCCCTGCAAGGCGTGTTAACTACCCTCAACCGGATGGCTATGGGCGGCATATACGATCAAATTGGTGGAGGATTTTGCCGTTATGCAACCGATACCTACTGGCGGGTACCCCATTTTGAAAAGATGCTGTATGATAATGCCCAGCTCATCAGCTTGTATGCCCATGCCTATCAAATTACCCGTCAACAACGCTATGCCAACATCATCCGCCAAACGATAGCTTTCGTGGAACGCGAACTTACTGATGCTTCGGGCGGATGCTATGCTTCTGTCGATGCGGATAGCGAGGGGGAAGAAGGTAAATTTTATGTGTGGACAGAAAATGAAATCAAGTCATTGTTTGATGACCAAACGGCATCCCGCATACTGGCTTATTATCATGTGACGGCACCAGGCAACTGGGAACAGGGAAAGAATGTGCTGTATGTTACAGAAGACGATGCTCAATTTGCCAGCCAACATCAGCTTGGCTTAACCGAATGGCAGGCAGTTTTACAGGAGGCTAAATCTCTTTTGTCTGCCCGCCGTGCCCAACGGACACGCCCGGCAACAGATACCAAAATGCTGACTTCCTGGAATGCCCTGATGGTAAAAGCTTATGTGGATGCTTACCGCGCCCTGGGTGAAAAAACTTTTCTGGATTATGCCTTCCGCATCATGCATTTCATCGAGACCCATTTGCAAGATTCCCGCAGAGGATTGTGGCGCAATTTTACCCAGGGGAAAGCCTCTGTACCCGGTATGCTCGACGATTATGCATTTCTGGCCGAAGCTTGTCTGGAATGCTACCAGGTTAGCTTCGATATCCAATGGTTGCATCGCGCACGGGCACTCGTGCAGTTTGCCCTTGACCATTTTTACGATGCTGCCCAGAAATGTTTTTATTATACGGCCGACTTCCTGCCGGCAGCAGCTGGTTTTCGTATTCCGGAAATGGAAGATCAGGTGATACCCTCTTCCAATGCCGTGATGGCTCACGTGATGTATCGGCTGGGCATTTATCTGCAAGAAGCTGAATTCATGGATCGGGCTGTGCAGATGCTTCAGATGGCGCTTCCGCAAATACAATCCACCCCTCATTATATGGCCAAGTGGGCCCAATTGTTGGGTTTAATCGGCCACGGCATACGTGAAATAGCCATCATGGGAAAGGAAGCCGTAAAGCTAACAGCCGAATTGCAAAGCCATTACTTGCCCGATTGCCTGTTTATGGGCGGAGAAAAGGAAAACCTGCCATTGCTGCACCAGAAATCTGTACCAGGACAAACCCTCGTATATGTCTGCAGCCATCAGGTATGCCAGGCTCCCGTGCAATCTGCAGCTGAAGCGCTGGCCCAGATTGCCGCTTCGTGACCCCGATCCCGTTGGCTAAAAGCACAACATATTGGGCACAGGGCTAATACGGGTATCAAAAGGATAATAT
>JADGHY010000116.1 GCA_019683625.1 Thermoflavifilum sp.
GTATAGTTGTATCCGGGGCAAAAGCAAATTGTTATTGCGGGTACTGGCTTGTTTTCAGGTGACGATGATTGTATTAGCCGTAGGATATCATCATTTTCCTGATTTTATGATATTGCAGGATGGCCGGCATATTTCTTTGCTGACACACACGGCGCCTGCTGCCACCATTCATGCATTGGGGTGGGCCCTTATCGTGGGGAGTTTGTTTATTTTGCCATTTCTGATATATTTATTTTATAGCTTTCGAAAGCCTGCACAGGCTGAAATACAATGAAAAATATTTGTTGTAATGAACAACTTTTCCCAATATTGATAACGCTAGTTGGAAACAATAACTTTATCCGCTCCAATGAATTGAATCAGGTCGGGCAAATCGAAGTCAGATAAAGCGTTTGGGATCACATAGCTGTATTGATCTGGCCAATCGGGATGCAGAAGAAAATCCATAAAACGATGTGGCATGTCAGATAAGCTGAGCCGATGGATGCGGGAATCGAGCGCAGCAGCCAGCAGAGCAGCTTCAGCTGCAGGCCCGGAGGCATCTATTTCTATGGGCAAATTGGAAAGGTTAGTGTATTGTGTGATGAAATCTAGCAGGATCAGGACATCTTGTGTGCGTTGAGCTGGCAATGGAAAACCAATAAATAAGGATAACATAGCATTTCGGTATTCCTGATTCCTATACTTCCGATCATTAAATCTCGGATCGTCGGCTGTTTCACCAATGCCTCGGATATCGGCTATAAGCAGCGCATATCCTTGTTGGGCATATTGTGACAGCTTTATGCTATCTTCAAATACAGCGTTTTTTCCCGCATCATTCAGGATGATTTTCCATTGAATAGATCTATGGCCGCGCGGTGATTCGGCAATCAGGCAAGGAATAGGCGGGAAGGTATGGCCACGAAGAATAATTTTCTGAAAACGATATGTTGCTGTTTGAATATAGCCCATTTGCTGGGTATCCAATGATAAGTTTTCCAGAGGTGGAAGATGAAGCAGGCGTTTGAGCATTTGTTGATATTGCTTTCGGCTGCTGTCTTGTAACCAATACGCACGTTGCTTTGCCCGTGCCTGTGCAACAGATAGATTTTCCGCAGGTAAGGTTTGTTCATCTGCAAAAGCAGTATTTACCTGGCCTGTGCGGGTCACTTGTAAGGCATCTGGCGGGAGCGTATGGAGCTTAGCTTCGTGGATGGGGCTTTCATCATGCATAAACCAGCGCCTGAACCATTGTACGGCTTTCTCTTGTTTTGGGGGTTGAATGCCATGTCCATCATCATAGGCAAAAAGCGCAATATGTTCCGGGACTTTGAGCGACTGATACACCTGTTGTAATTCATGAAACGCATCCAACGTGCCATTAAAATCCACGAAATCATATCGGCCGGCAAGGATAAGCACGGGCTTGGGAGCAAACATAATGATATAGTCACTCATGTCTAATCCAGCCTCGCCTTCGCCGGGCAGCCACTGGCAACCGTCTTGTGGCCCTAACAGCAAAAGCGTTCTTTCTCTGCGGGTGATATAGCTGCAGATAACAGCCACCTTGATCCGGGGATCGAAAGGAATGAGATAAGCAACCTGGGTGCCTCCGCCCGAATTGCCTATACAGCCAAGGCGTGAGGTATCTACTTCGCGCCGGCTGCACAGATAATCTATAGCCCGAATATTATCCCACAGTTCATATTTCACCACGCTTGTACCAATCAGGTTGGCGCCGGCTGCCAGCAAGGTATGTTCCGTGGTACCACCTCGGGTGAGAGGTTCACCTTGGGAGTTGGTGAGTTGATATCTTTCGCCTTGAGAAATGGGATCAATGACCAGCACCACAAAACCGTGCTGGGCCAGCAAAATGGCAGTTTGCTGGTAAGTGAGCGTGGCCTTAGCCAGGGCTTCATGTCCACAGCAAAATAAGATTGCCGGGAAAGGTCCCCTTCCTGTTGGGATATAGAGATTTGCTGTGACATGGTGATGAGGCAAACTCTCAAAAATCAGTTTTTCAATGCGATAGCCAGGTTGCAATATGCTATCCATGATCTGGGCATGTAAAGGCGTTTTCTCGGGCAATGCACCTATCAGGGAAAAATATTGCTGGCGGCATTGTTGTTGATAATTGGTGAGTTGATGATGCAACAAGGCTTCGTGCAGCAGGCTATCGCGAAGACGATATTGCTGATGAAGCCTTTGCGTGATAAAGTCGTAAAGCGTAACATGGCCATTCCAGTCCAGGATAGTTGATGATCTGTCAGATGAAGCCTGTGCATAAGCATCGCTTCGCGGCCATGGCGAAAAAAGAATAATCATCATCCAGCAAAAGCTTATGCAGAAATGTATTGACGCGGTAGTGGTTAACCCCCTTTTTTGCATAGGTATGTGCTATTAATAGAAGTGTTGATCGATGAGCATGGGTTATGATCTTTGCTAGGCATAGCCATGAACACATTTTTTATAACGATGATGCTTTAACATGTAGGGAAATGTATATTATTCGAAAACGGTTTGCATTTATTGCATGAGGTTTTCGATGATCATGGCACTTGCCCCGCCGCCGCCATTGCAAATTCCGGCTAATCCATATTTAGCTTTATGATATTGCAGGATATGCAGCAAGGTTACCACGATACGTGTGCCGCTGCATCCCAGCGGGTGTCCCAAAGCCACGGCGCCTCCCCAAACATTCAGCTTTTCTTCCGGAATGCCCATTTCACGAGCATTTACCATGGCCACACAGGAAAAGGCTTCATTGATCTCCACAAAATCAATTTGGGAGATTTGCAATCCTGCTTTTTGCAAGGCTTTATGCATGGCTTTGATAGGTGTAGTGGTAAACCATTCCGGGGCCTGAGCTGCATCGGCAAAAGAAATGATTCGGGCCAGAGGTTTGAGGTTTAAGGCTTTCACGGCATCTTCACTGGCGAGCACAACGGCAGCGGCGCCGTCGTTGATTTTAGATGCGTTGGCGGCGGTGATGGTGCCGCCTTCTTCGAATGCCGGTTTCAACAGGGGCATTTTTTCAAAATTGGCTCGACGATATTCTTCATCTTCGCTCACGGTGAGGGTATTTTTCCCCGAGTTCACGGTAACGGGGGTTAGCTCCCGTTGAAAAAGGCCATGCGCGTATGCTTTTGCTGCTCGTTCATAGCTCTGCCGTGCATAGGCATCTTGTTGTTCGCGGGTAAAATGGTAAGTGCGGGCACACAATTCGGCAGCATTACCCATGTGATATTGATGATAAGGGTCCCAGAGCCCGTCGAGGATCATGCCATCGAGAAGTTCGCCATGTCCAAGCCTGTAGCCGTTTCGGGCCCGGGTAAGGTAATAAGGTGTTTGGCTCATGTTTTCCATACCACCGGCTACAATCAGCTGTTGTCCATCGGCCATGATAGATAATGCGCCCAGCATGATGGCCTTCATGCCGCTGGCACACACTTTATTAACCAATGTGGCGGGTACAGTGTCGGGAATACCAGCCCGGATGCTGGCTTGTGTAGCCGGAGCTTGTCCTAATGCTGCTTGCAAAACATTTCCCAAAAACACTTCATTCACCTGTTCACCCGAAATGCCTGCTCGTTTTAATGCCTCGCTTATGGCCACAGCGCCTAATGTTGTGGCGGGTACTTGTGCAAGTGCTCCCTGAAAACTCCCTATAGGTGTGCGTGCAGCGCTAACGATATATACCTGTTGTTGTGCCATGATGAAAAGATGATGTTTTTTATCAAAATTACATGTTTCTTTTCAGCTGCCCTCACGGGTTATTTTCGAACGGGTATTCTTTTCATTTGTTGATAGATTTGTCAATTTTGTTTCAGTGTCGATTCCATGGCCAGCAATTCTTCAAACAATGCTTCATATTTTAACTGCAATTCCTGATGTTGGTTTTGCAGCTGGCGATATGTTTTCTCCACATGCATAAATTGCTCCCTGTCAGCATAAAGTTGGGGATCAGCAAGCTGATGTGCAAGGGATTGCATCTGCATCTGCAAGTCATTCAATTGTTTTTCCAGTTTCTCAAATTGTCGTTTTTGTTGTTGATATTGTTTCCGCAAGGCACGTTGTGTTGCAGAAGATGAGGAAGCCTCGCCAGGGGCCGGATTTGAAGCGCGTGAAATGGCCTGAAGGGAACCTGCTTGTTGTTTTAACCATTCTTCAATACTATGCTGCCATTCTTTGATCTGTCCATCCTCGATATACCATATTTTATTCACTAGTCCTTCCAGGAAATAACGATCATGGGAAACAACGATGAAGGTGCCGGGAAAAGCCATCAATGCCTGTTTTAGCGCATCCACCGAAGGCATGTCCAGATGATTGGTAGGTTCATCGAGTAATAAAAAATTGGCTTTAGAGAGTAACAATTTCACCAATGCCACACGGGCTTTTTCTCCTCCGGAAAGTACCTGAATGGGTTTCAACACGTCATCTCCACTGAACAAAAATTGTCCCAGCATGTTGCGAATTTCCTGGGTGGTATAATCCGGGGCATCGTGTTCTATCTCTTGAAGAATGGTGCGCGATAAATCCAACGCTTCGGTTTGATGTTGAGCATAATAACCGGTAATGACATGATAGCCGCTTTTGAGCTGGCCTTCATAATCGATGGCTCCTTGCAGGATGCGCAACAGGGTTGACTTTCCTTTCCCATTAGCACCAATGAGCGCAATTTTATCTCCCCGCAGGATTTCAAAACAAGCCTGGTGTAGCACCATGGTCTGTGCGTATCGCTTGCTGATATGTTTTCCGCTCATGATTAACCTGCCAGGCTGCTGTAGGATATGGAAATGAAAATGAGGAGCTGCAGGGGAATCTTGCGGAGCGTCAATACGATCGAGCTTTTCCAGTTTTTTAATCACACTCTGCACCTGTGCTGCTTTGGTGGCTTTGGCGCGAAAGCGTTCAACGAATGCCTGTTGTTGTTTGATGAAGGCTTGTTGATTTTCATAGGCACGTTGCTGATGTTGGAGGCGGAGTTGCTTTTGCTGAACATAAGCATCGTAATTGCCCTTGTAGATAAGCAGCTGTTGGTGATCAATTTCCACGATTTTATGTACAAGACGATTTAGAAAATGCCTGTCGTGGGAAGCGATGATCACCGTATGTTGTTGTTCTTGCAGGTATTGTTCCAGCCAGTTGATACTGGGCATATCCAAGTGATTAGTGGGTTCGTCGAGCAACAGCAGATCGGGTTGTTGCAGCAGCAGGCGTGCAAGCAACACCCGCATGCGCCATCCGCCTGAGAATTCGGCGTAAGACCTGTCTAACTCAGCAGTCTGGAAACCCAGTCCCTCCAATACCTCCTCGGTACGTGCCTTCAGCTGATATCCGTTTGCCACTTCAAAACGATGCAGCCATTCGCTATAAGCCTGCATCCATTCCTCACGTGGATCTTGAGCTATCCGTTCACCCAGTTCCTGAATATGTTGCCAGCATTCCAGGATATCTGCAAAAGCACCCATGGCCACATCGCGTATCGGGGCCTTAGTTTGATAGCTTAACAGATCCTGATGAAAAAAGCCGATTCGGCAATTCCGCTGTCGCTGAATATTTCCCGCCTGCGGTTGCATTTCTCCCGCAATGACCTTGAGCAGCGTTGACTTTCCGGCGCCATTGTGGCCAATCAGGCCGATTTTTTCACCAGTGCTCACATGCCAGCTGGCATCGCGCAACAGGCAGCGGTCGCCAAATTCAAGATTGATATGGTGCAAGCTGATGAGCATACAAACTGGCAAAACTATCGAAATTTCAGGTAACCATTGTACTGCCTCAGTAAAGGAGGAGAATATTGTTTAACTTGCTGCTTCACAACAAGCTTGCATGAAAATACCTGTGTGCAAGGCTATTTGCAGTATCCGGATAGTGGTGTGCACGGCCATGATGGCGTTATTGGTGGTGCTGGCCAAAGCTCAATCGGTTTACTCCATAAGCGGATATGTTCGCGATAGTTTAACCGGTGAATCACTCATTGGGGCAATGGTTCAGGTACAGCATCCGGCGGTTCAGGCCACCAGTAATCATTATGGATTTTATTCCTTGAGCTTACCTGTCGGCCGTTATGTGCTCTATGTTATTGCTCCGGGTTATCAGGTCGATTCATTTGTTGTTGTGCTCATGCATGATTTTTCTTTTGACGTGTATTTAAAACCCTTGCATTATGTGGCACAGGAGGTGACTATTGTTTCCCGAGCACATGATCAGATAAAAAGCACAGAAGTGAGCCGCATTAGTTTACCTATTCAGGAAGTGAAATCACTTCCGGTGATTGCAGGAGAAGTGGATGTGTTAAAAACCCTGCAAATGCTTCCTGGTGTACAGGCTTCGGAAGGAAACACCGGCTTATATGTACGCGGTGGTAATGCTGATCAAAATTTGATTTTGCTGGATGAAGCACCCGTGTATAATACCGGACACTTATTTGGCTTTTTCTCTATTTTTAATGCAGATGCCATAAAGAATGTAACACTTATCAAAGGAGGTATTCCGGCTAATTATGGGGGAAGGCTTTCTTCGGTGATTGATATTTCCATGAAAGATGGAAATAATCAACAACTGCATGGAGAGGGGGGTATTGGCCTGATTGCTTCGCGGATATCTTTGGAAGGCCCTATTCAGCGAAACAAATCATCTTTCATGCTGGCAGCCCGGCGCACGTATGTGGATGTGCTGGTGAAACCATTTGTGAGCAAGTCCAGCTCATTTTACGGTTCGGGTTATTATTTTTAT
>JADGHY010000117.1 GCA_019683625.1 Thermoflavifilum sp.
CCATGCCCCACTGTTCAACGGGAAACTGGAATTTTTTCTTTTTGTTATGTGAACTGTTTTTCAAAATCTCAAATGCATCGGTATAACTAATGCGTTCGAAAGGATGCTCCACCACAAAATGCAATTTTTCCAACAACTCCATCTCAAGCCTTTCTGGTTGGGGCTTTTTGCTTTCTTCCTCTTTCTGGCGATTGCTGAGAAATTGCAAATCATGAGCATTTTGTTCCAGCACAAAGCGAATGATGTATTTGATAAACTCCTCGGCCAGATCCATATTATCGTGCAGATCGAAGAAAGCCATTTCAGGCTCAATCATCCAGAACTCGGCCAGATGGCGGGTGGTGTTCGAATTTTCGGCCCGGAAGGTGGGCCCGAAAGTATAAATGCGGCTAAAAGCCAGTGCGCCTAATTCTCCTTCCAATTGGCCCGACACGGTGAGATTAGCCTTGCGACCAAAAAAATCCTGCGCATAATCCACTTCTCCCTGCTCGTTTATGGGCACCTGGCGCAGGTCAAGCGTAGTCACCTGAAACAGCTCTCCGGCGCCTTCGGCATCGCTGGCTGTGATGATAGGCGTGTGGAGATAAAGAAATCCTTTCTGATGAAAAAAATGATGAATCGCATAGGCCAGGCTATGCCGGATACGAAACACGGCCCCGAAGGTTTGGGTGCGCATGCGCAGGTGAGCATGTTCGCGCAGAAATTCCAGGCTGTGTTTTTTAGGTTGAAGCGGATAAATTTCCGGATTGCAATCGCCCACAATTTCAATCTGGCTTGCCTGTAGCTCAACTTTCTGTCCTCGCCCGATGGAGGTCACCAGTTCGCCTTGAGCCCTGATGGCCGCTCCTGTGGTTATTCGTTTCACCAATGCAGCTTCAAATTGTCCGGGACGAATCACCACCTGCAAATTTTCATGACAGGAACCATCATTTACAGCAATAAACTGATCATTCCGGAAAGTGCGCACCCAGCCTTCAATGGTCAGTGAGGGCCTGGGCGGCTCCATCTGTAAAACTTCACGAATGCTAATATGCTCTGGCATAGGCAAGCGAAACGAATGAAAGTACAATCATGTGCCGGGCAAAAATATTAAACTTCATCCAGCCTGCACGAAAAAAAGCCCGTGATAACCTGAAAAATTTTGATATAATCAAAACTTGTTGTAATCTTGCACCAGCTTGGTTTGACTGTTCAAAGTCTTACGCATTCTTCTCCTTGATTAATTCAAATCATTTTCTGAGAACAACCATAAGCCTAAAACAGCGCTCATTGGTTACGGAATGATGAATAGAACACATGGATTTTCGTGCCGATCGTAAATGCAAATATCTTCATGACGTACGTATTTTGGTTAATTAACTCATTGTTACATGATGTATCAATTTTCGCAACTGAACGACATGCTTGATGTCGAGCTGATGGATATTGCAGCGCAGTTCAATATCCCAGATGCCAATAAGCTTAACCGAGAAGAGCTGATTCATCGCATCTTAGACGCCCAGGCCGAACAGCATGCGGTGAATGGGGTGGAGACCCCTACCGAAGAAACCAAAAAGCCCCGGCGGAAGCGAATTGCGCGCAAACAACCGGCTGCTTCGGAAGAAACCACCAACAGCCCCGAACCAGCACCTGAAACTACCGAAGCCCAGAAGCGTACCACCCGCCGAGGCAAAAAAACATCTTCGGCCGAGGAGGTGCAAACGCCTCCGCTGCCTCTGGAAGAAGACCCCCTGCTGATTGCCCCCGAAGAAGAAGAGCTGGATCTGAACGTGGAACTGCCCGAAGAGGAACCCATCCTCGAAGAGCCCGTGGAAGAGGAAAAAAGCCGGGTTTCCCCACGCGATGTCCACTTCAACATTGAATTCGACGGGGTGATCATCAGCGAAGGCGTGCTGGAAATGATGCCCGACGGCTATGGCTTTCTCCGCTCCTCCGATTACAATTATCTGAGTTCCCCCGATGATATTTATGTGTCTCCTTCACAAATCAAATTGTTTGGCCTGAAAACAGGAGATACTGTCCAGGGCGCCGTGAGACCACCTAAAGAAGGGGAAAAATATTTTGCCCTATTAAAGGTGGAAACCATCAATGGCCGAAAACCCGAAGAAGTCCGTGATCGGGTACCGTTTGATTACCTTACCCCGCTATTCCCCTATGAAAAATTGAATCTGGTGACCAGCGCTACCAACTATTCCACCCGCATCATGGATTTGTTCACGCCTATTGGTAAGGGCCAGCGCGGGTTAATCGTAGCCCAGCCCAAGACCGGAAAAACCATGCTGCTGAAAGAAGTGGCCAATGCCATCGCCGCCAATCATCCCGAGGTATACCTGATGGTGTTGCTGATCGACGAACGCCCCGAAGAAGTAACCGACATGGAGCGTAGCGTAAGAGCAGAAGTCATTGCTTCTACCTTCGATGAACCTGCCGAAAAACATGTTAAGGTTTCCTCCATTGTCTTGCAAAAAGCAAAACGGCTTGTGGAGTGTGGGCACGATGTGGTGATTTTGCTGGATTCCATTACCCGCCTGGCCCGGGCACATAATACCGTCATGCCTGCCTCGGGGAAGGTGTTAAGCGGCGGTGTGGAAGCCAATGCCCTGCATAAGCCCAAACAATTTTTTGGGGCGGCCCGTAAAATTGAAAACGGAGGCTCCCTGACTATCCTGGCCACCGCGCTGATTGACACGGGTTCTAAAATGGATGAGGTGATTTTTGAAGAATTCAAGGGTACCGGCAACATGGAACTTCAGCTCGATCGCCGCCTGGCCAACAAGCGCATCTTCCCTGCCATTGACCTCAATGCCTCTTCTACCCGAAGAGAAGACCTGCTGCTGGAAAAAGATGTGCTTCAGCGGATGTGGATCTTGCGGAAACATCTGGCCGATATGACTACCGAAGAAGCCATGACCTTCATGCTGGATCACATGAAAGGCACCAAAAGCAATGAGGAGTTTTTGATCTCGATGAATAGCTGATTCCGGATCGAGTCATGCCCGTGAAAACAGTCTCGGTTGAACATTTCCTTGCTCTTGCCCGGCAATATCCTGTGGTTGACGTGCGTTCTCCGGCTGAATTCTCCCATGCACATTTTCCCGGTGCCTATCATTTACCTCTTTTTACCGATGAAGAACGCGCCATTGTAGGCACACTTTACCACCACCAGGGCCGGGAGGCGGCCATCCGAAAGGGATTGGACTTCTTTGGCCCGAAAATGCGTGCCCTTACAGAACAAGCAGAGCTGATCTGGCAAAAACACCACACCAGCGGGGAAGAAAAGGTTGAGAAAGGCAGTTTTCTGCTCTACTGCTGGCGGGGTGGAATGCGCAGCCGGGCTATCGCCTGGCTGCTCGACCTGATGGGCTATGAAGTATATCTGCTGCAAGGCGGGTATAAAGCCTTCCGCCAGGCGGTGCTGCACAGTTTTTCCATACCGCTTCCCCTCTTGCTGCTCGGGGGCTATACCGGCTCGGGCAAAACCCGCATCCTTCACCGGCTTCGCGATCAACATATTCCCGTGATTTGCCTTGAAGAGCTGGCTCATCATCGGGGCTCGGCTTTTGGCGACCTGGGTATGCCCCTGCAACCCAGCCAGGAAATGTTTGAAAATCTACTGGCTATGGAAATTCATCGCCTTCTTCAACTCCCAGATATACAAGAAAAAGGCATCTGGACAGAAGATGAAAGCCAGCGGATCGGAGATCTCGTGATCCCCAATGCCCTGTGGGAACAAATGCGAAAGGCTCCGGTGTATTTTCTGGAAGTTCCGTTTGAAAAACGCCTCCAACAAATCGTCGCAGAATATGGCCAGTATGATATCGGGTTGATAGAGGCGGCCATTCTCCGCATCAGCAAACGATTGGGGGGCGTGGCCACCCGGCAGGCTTTGGACTATTTACATGCCCGGAAGATACCAGATTGCTTTGCCATCCTCCTGCAGTATTACGATAAACTTTATCAAAAATCCCTTCATCAGCGCGATAGCCGTGTTCCGGTGCACCATTTCCCCGTACACGATGCTGCTGATGAGGAAATCGTCTGCTGGCTCAAACAAACCCGTATTCCTGTTTCTTAATCTTTTGCTGAAATGGACCATTCCGAAAATCAACCAACAGCCAACTTTCGCCTCACACAATATGCTCACGGAGCCGGTTGCGGATGCAAGATTTCTCCTGCCGCGCTTGAACAAATCCTGCAACATGCCAACCAGCAACCTCATTTTTCTCAATTGCTTGTAGGTTATGAACATCGCGACGACGCAGCCGTGCTGGATTTGGGAAATGGACAGGGTTTAATTGCCACTACTGATTTCTTTATGCCCATCGTCGACGAGGCTTATGATTTTGGCCGCATAGCCGCTGCCAATGCCTTAAGCGATGTGTATGCCATGGGAGGTAAGCCTCTGCTGGCTCTTGCCATACTGGGCTGGCCTGTATCCAAATTGCCTGCCTCGCTGGCCCATGAAGTCGTGGAAGGTGCAAGAGCTATGTGTGCCGAAGCCCATATTCCCTTGGCCGGCGGACATAGCATCGATGCCCCTGAACCTATTTTTGGCTTATGTGTAAATGGCCTGGCACCCATCACCCAAATCAAACGCAATCATACCGTTCGCCCTGGCGACCTAATTTTCCTGACCAAACCTATCGGCATCGGCATTTTAACGACTGCAGCCAAAAAAGGATTAGTGCAAGCTACACATCAATTGCTAGCCATTCAATGGATGACCCGGCTTAATAAGGCTGGCAGCTGGTTGGGGAGCCAACAGGCCGTTTCTGCCATGACCGATGTTACCGGATTTGGCCTGCTGGGGCATCTTCTGGAAATGGTGGCAGATACCGCCTGCTCGGCTATACTCGACAAATCGCGCGTTCCCCTGCTCACCGATGCACTTTGGGATTACATCTCGGCTGGCGCCGTGCCCGGGGGCACCCAACGCAACTGGGACAGCTATGGCCATCGGGTGGCCCTGGCCGACAAGCAATGGATACCTTTGCTGGCCGATCCACAAACCAGTGGGGGCCTGCTTTTTACCGTATCAGCTCCGGCAGCCAACGAAATAGCCGGACAATTGCAATCCCTCTTTCCGGATATTCGTGCATACTGCATCGGCCGTATCATCCCTAAAGCGGAAAAGCCAATCATCGTGGAATAGCTTTCGCAGCAACGGCGCCGTTTTTTAACGAGCAGACCCCTATTTTTTCCTTTCGGCTTTTTCCTCATCCATTTAAGCAGCATCTTCTTTGCCGCGTTATAAAAATCTGTTTTCCGCCTATCCAAAATTTTGTTGACAGATCTGCATACAACCGCTATTTTCAAGGCAAATTTTGGGGTCATGCCTATGTTTCGCCTATTTTTTTGTGCAACAAGCTTTCTTTTTTCCGCTGCAGCCGGATATGCTCAGGCCGTTTCTTCCCTTCAGCATACTCAGCAAGGTCCCGTAGTGCAAGTATCGGGAGGATTAATCCAGGGCGTATCCGATCCCAAAAGCGGGTTGCATATTTTTTTAGGGATTCCCTATGCAGCTCCACCCGTAGGAGAGCTGCGCTGGAGAGCGCCTCAACCCGTGAAGCCCTGGAAAGGTGTCAGGACTTGCACACAGTTTGGCCATCGTCCGATGCAAAAGCGAATTTTTAGCGATATGCGCTTCCGATCAGATACCATCAGCGAAGATTGTTTGTATCTGAATGTTTGGACGCCTGCCCATCCGAAAAAAACATCCCTTCCTGTGCTCGTTTATTTTTATGGCGGGGGCTTTATAGCCGGCGATGGTTCTGAATGGCGCTACGATGGGGCCAGTCTGGCTCAACAAGGTATCGTGGTGGTTACTGTTAATTATCGACTCGGCATATTTGGATTTTTTGCTTACCCCGAGCTCACCCGGGAATCTCCCCACCACGCCTCGGGCAATTATGGCCTTTTGGACCAACAAGCTGCCCTGCAGTGGGTGCACGACAATATTGCTGCCTTCGGAGGCGATCCTCACCGGGTGACGATTGCCGGCGAATCGGCTGGTTCTATTTCTGTTTGTGCGCAGATGGCTTCCCCATTGGCTAAAAACCTCATTGCGGGTGCTATTGGTGAAAGCGGAGCCATGATTAAGCCCACCATCCCGGCCGTACCCCTTTCCGAGGCCGAGGCAGAGGGCTTGCGCTTTGCCGAACGCATCGGGGCACACAACCTGCAAGAGTTGCGTGCCATTCCCGCTGAAAAATTACTGGATGAAGCTTCCCAGCCCGGAGCCTTCCGGGTAATGCCCTGTGTGGATGGATATTTTTTCCCGGAAACACCTGATTCCATTTTTGCGAAAGGCCAGCAAGCACAGGTACCGCTTCTGGTGGGCTGGAATTCTACGGAGGTGCCCTACATGGCTTTGATGCAAGGAAAAGCACCCACCCCGGAAAACTATGCCGCCGTGCTCCGCCAATTGTTTGGAGCAAAAGCAGATGAAGCCATGCATGTTTTCCCGGGTCAAACCGAAGCACAGGTTATCCGTTCGGCTACTCAGCTGGCCAGCGATCGCTTCATTGTGTACAGCACCTGGAAATGGGCAGAGCTACACCGCAACACAAGCCATCAACCCGTATATCAATATATTTTCTTTCATCCCCGGCCACAGGAAACCCATCCCCAACCCCAAACACCGTCGCCCAACCC
>JADGHY010000118.1 GCA_019683625.1 Thermoflavifilum sp.
ATGGCAGCTTATATTGCCCGGCAATTAAAGTTGCCCCCGCACCATAAAATTGCTCAATAATGGCTGGCCAGCCAACGCAACCAATCGCCCATCTTGTTTCGCAACAAAGCAGGCGAGCTTACATAATTGCCAACCAGCATGCTGAAGATAAGGGTGTGCCCACTCCGAGTGAGCAAATATCCACTTAAAGCGGCCTGATTGCTGAGGGAACCTGTTTTGGCATATAAGACTCCCCACAGGTCAGGATAACGGGTTAAGGTGCCCGCGCCTCCTGTGGGGAGTATGCTAAAAATGCGCTTCTCTGAAAAATCGGCCAATAGCCGCATTAATACATATACTATATCGTCGGGGGTGAACAAATTTAATCTTGAAAGCCCGGAACCATCCACCCATTGAGGGCGTTGGGGTAATGCGGGCAACAGGCTATCGAGTACATACGCTATCACCTTCCGTGTATCAATTGTGTCAAACAGCCGATAACTGCTCATCATCAGGGTTTGTTCGGCATAAAAATTATCGCTTCTGAACATCATGTGGCGAAACAAGCTATCGAGCGGTACATTCTTGAGTTGTTTCACTTGTGGATCACCCGGTAAAAGCCGGCGATCTAAGTCAACCAGCACGGGTTTATGCAGGGTGTCGGCCAACAATGCGGCCGTCACGGCACCCTGCATGACGCGGTACGGAATCTGCACATGCACCGTATCTGCAGCAGGATGCACGGTGAACAAATTTTCTTCTGGCAACCGGCTAATGGCCAGATGATCGCCTGAGCTATCCCATCTCACCAAACCCGCTTTCATGAAATAATCCGGCAGCATCTGCACATGATGGTCGTATACCGTGCACCAGATCACATTGCCATACAAGGGGAAGCTGCTTCGTTCGGGCTGATAATCTTCGGCATAATCATTCCAGGCCCATCCGGGACCCCATATCTCGTTGCGATTGACGGGATGCAACCACACCATGATGCGGGAACGGTCTGTTCGCAAAAAGTTCACTACCGGCTGATGGGCAAATTCCGGATGGAAGAGGCTGGGATCTGCGGTGCCCTGGATAAACAAGGTATCGCCCCTGGTCTGGTATAAGATGCCCGTGGAAGAATCGCTTAGCAGATGCAAGCCGGCAAACAGCGTAAATAGTTTGGTGTTGGAGGCAGGATTGAAGTAATGATCGCTTTGATGTTGCAGCACAGTTCGTTGTCGGGCGTAATCATACACGGAAATGCCCACCTGAGCGCCCCGGAACACACTATCGTGTAACCACTGGCTGGTAAAATGCTTTACCTGATGGCGTGTGGCAATGGAAGGGCGCACCAGGGCACAACCGGCACCTGTTAAACCCACTAATCCTACAGTAACCAATAACCCTTTGAGGTGGAAATAAGCCTTTGCGTATGGATGATGGTTCATAATCGCTCTTGTGCTCGTAGCCAACGCTCGGGAATTTCATTCCGGCAAGCCTGCTGGTAATCCTCTGCTGTGCAAGGAATAAATCGCTGATCCGGCAGTTGCATCCACCATCGACCCGTGCGCTTGCTGCGCAGAAAGGAAGTCTCCACATCCGTAAACCGCACGTGAAATTCCCAGTAGGCATCCTTCTCTTCGGGTGGGGGATCTATGCTTCGCCAGTAAAATCCTTCCACGAAATACCAGATCATCTGTGCGATTTGCTTGGCCGTGAGCTCATGGGCATCGTTTTCCGGATGATAACCATAAATCCCCAGAGAGCTAAGCCGGGGGCTCATCCCTGCGTATTTGCAAAGCAAGCACATTTCCTGCCCGGTGAAACCATTTGGCGAAAACCGGCTGGCCGGCGCATCGCTATGGCGGATGGCATTCAGGTCAATACTCATCATATCGCTCATGCGGATGGCAGGTTCCATATCCTCGGGGCGTTCCTGCGCATATCCTACCCGATAACAGTCAAACCGCAGTTTGTCTAGTGTTTCAAGCATGCGGGGTTGTACGTAATAACTCTGAAAACCAATGTGGTTGTAATGTTTCAGATAATTGGGCTGCGAGATAAATAAATCCATCAAAAAGGTATGTGCCGGCCGGGTATCGTTTTCCTGAATGTCGAAGATGGCATCGATGAGGGTAGCCTCAATAAGTTGTTCCCTGGCAGCATAGCCCAGATATTGCCCGTAAGTAAGGTCGTGCGAACCTCCCAAGAGGATGACTACCTTGCCCTGCGACAACAACTCAGCCAACAACGTTTTCATGGCGGCGTAGGTATCGGCAAGCTTTAACCCCACTTGCACATCGCCCAGATCGGCAATTTGAATTTCCGGATGCCAGTGAAACAGCCGAAACAACTGCCTGCGGATAAAAAAAGGGGCTGCCGAGGGCTGGGATTGGCCTTCACCGCGTTGATCCGCTACACCCAGTAACACAATATGGGCCTCCGTCCAGTCGGGAATCGCTTGCTCGTACACCCGGATCTGTGCGCCTAATTGAAGCTCATGATAGGCTTCATCCTCATTTAACCGATACCGGTCTATCGGCATCAATACCTGTTCGAAAAATGTATCTTCAGCCATGAATCATCATTCACCGGAGGCAAACCTACCTATTCAGGGCGAAATGGAAAAGTCAGTTTTTCCCAAGGAAAAAATAAAACGGCGGGAGTGATGATTGTCGGGCTATGCGCAGCAGTTTGTGAGGCTTTCGGATAATGCGGCTGTGGACAAAATCAAAGAGTTCATAACTCATCGTGAACCGATGAGGGGTTTCAATGGCAGAAAGAACAAGATTGAGCCAGGATGTTTCTTTTTCATAGGTAGGCGATGAATAGGCACCAGCCCGTACCTGATGCGGCATCCAAAACTCATGTTCATCAAACAGCCGGTTCATTTTCTGATCCAATGGCATACGGTTAATGCATTCTTTTTTTATTCATCGTAGGGCATCCGCAGTCATTATGTTTCAACACTGTGCAACTGCCCATTCCCAGACATATCAAAATTAACAAAAACAATACCCATTTGGTTGGCTTCATGATGTTTTTTCTGTAAAACGATTTGCCGGTCGAATTTATGATACAGCTTTGCCCCTAATTTCACGATTTATTCATATCTCTCATCCAAAATTCTCGTTTAGTTTCGTTGAAAATACACTGGATTGACACAAAAGCGGATTCTGGTAGCGCCACTCGATTGGGGACTGGGTCATGCCACCCGATGCATCCCGATTGTCCGGGAGCTGAGGCGGCGTGCCTGTGAAGTGTGGCTGGCAGCCGAAGGTATGCATGCCCGTCTGCTGCAACTGGAATTTCCAGATTTGCCCATTCTCCCGCTGAAAGGATATCGCATCCGCTACACCCATCATGCCCACGGAAGAGGGTTTGCCTGGCATATTGCCCGACAAATTCCCCGGATGCTTCGCAGCATCCGGGAAGAACATGAATGGCTGAAAAACATGCACCGCCATTATCGGTTTGATGCCATCATTTCCGACAATCGTTTTGGCCTGCATCATCCCGATATACCATGCGTATTTATTTCACACCAGCTGCGCATATTGGGGCCCAGATGGCTGGAAAGGCTGCCCGGAGCCGCCCGATGGCTGCAACACATGAACTATCATTACATTCGGCGGTTTAGTGCCTGCTGGATACCCGACTGGCCTGGTACGCTCAACTTAGCCGGGAAACTTTCCCATCCTACAAACTTGCCTCAAAATGCGCATTATATGGGTCCTATTTCCCGTTTTACGCCCGAGCCTCATCTTCCTAAAATTTATGATGTGGTGGCATTGATCTCAGGACCCGAGCCCCAGCGGAGCCTTTTGGAAAGATTGCTCATCAAAGAGCTACAGGAAGCTTCGCTGCATGCCCTGTTGATCACAGGCCGGCCCGACGCATCGCCTGCTGAAAAACGCATCAGCTCTCTGCTCACCATCGTCTCTCATGCACCAGCTGCAGAATTAAATCAGATCCTGCAATCGGCTCACGCCCTCATCACCCGTTCCGGTTATACCACCATCATGGATCTGGTGGCCCTCAATCAAAAGGCCTTTTTTATCCCCACCCCGGGGCAAACCGAACAAGAATACCTGGCCGCCTATATGCAGCAACAAGGCGCTTTTCCTTATTGTACCCAATCGGCCTTCCGCTGGCAACAGCTGGATCGCCTGGCAGATTATCCGCCACCGGCAAGCCATTTTCCCCTGTCCATGGATGGATACAAATCCACCATTGCTCAGTTTCTTGATAGCCTCTAACCCATGTTCAGATTTGATAAATGGCTGACATAGCACCCATGTTTACCTGCAGGCATGCTCCTAACTTTGATCTATGGCATTCACTGAAACCCAAATCAGGCCCACACCCGGCCTATTGACCCCTCAAAATCCGGTATGCAGCCCTAAGTTCACCCGATACTTCTTCATCCTGCTGGGCTTGTGGACGCTCATCAATCTTGTGCAGGCCGGCTTCACGCAACTCAATCCCGATGAAGCTTATTACTGGCTTTACGCCCAACGGCTCGACTGGGGCTATTTTGATCATCCGCCCATGATTGCCCTGTTTATCAAACTAGGCAGCAGCCTGCTCGCCGGCGAACTGGGTGTGCGGCTATGTACCGTGCTGGCCCAAAGCATAAGCCTGGTATTCATCTGGCTCACCATCCGGCATTGGACTGTGGATGTAAAAAAATTGATTTTATTTTTTGGCATAGCTGGTTCCATCGTGCTGTTCGACGTGTATGGATTTGTGAGTACACCCGACGCGCCTCTTTTGCTGTTTGAAAGCCTCTTTCTCTGGGCTTATCAGCGTTTTCTGCGACAGGCCAACTGGCAGACAACACTCTGGCTAACCTTGAGCATGACCGGCATGTTGTATAGCAAATATCATGGCTTTCTGATTATTGCCCTGGTTTGCCTGTCCAATCTTAAGTTGCTGAAAAACGGCTATTTCTGGATGGCAGGCTTGCTCACCTGGGTGCTGTATTTACCGCATGTGATCTGGCAGATTCATCATGGATTTCCTTCGCTGGAATATCATCTGCTGGATCGGGCCGAGCCTTTTCAATGGCAGTATCTGTTGGAATACTGGCCTAACCAAATGGCCGCCCTCAATCCTTTTACCTTGGCTTTAGGGATATTCATTCTTTTCCGATTTCGCCCCCAGCATACATTTGAAAGATCGCTTTTTTTCATTGCAGGAGGAATGTTATTGTTTTTCTGGCTGATGGCTTTCCGTGGGCATGTAGAGCCACAGTGGACAATTGCCGCTGCCATTCCCATGATCATCCTCATTTACCGCAAGGCGATCCAAAAACATCACATCACCCGATATGTTTATCGTTTCATTTTCCCGACCCTATTCCTGATCATGCTGGCACGCGTGGTGTTGGCCATACCCATTCCCTTTCTGGATCTTCCCTTTTACGGACATCGGGAATGGGCCACAGCTTTGCAACACATTGCGGGTGACCGGCCCGTGGTGTTTATGGATAGCTATCAAAAACCTTCCCTTTATAGTTTTTACACCGGTAAACCCGCATCTACATTGAATAGCATGGATTATCGGAAAAATCAATTTGATATCTGGAAAAAGGAAATCACTTTTCACAACCAAACCTGCGTGTTGGTAAGCACTCCCGAAGATCCTTATGCACAAGCCTATCAGCTGCCCACCGGGCAAACCATATATTTGCATGTTACCCGACAACTTCCTACCGTTGCACATCTTCGTATTTCGTTTTCCCTTGGCAATAAGTATGTGCATCCACGGGAAATCATCCGGTTGCCTATTCATATCTACAATCCCTATCCCTTTGCCGTGAATCTGCAAAATCATGAGTTCCCCATCAGCGTGCGAACGGAATGGGTGCATGGCAGCGATAAATGGAATGAACCGGTGATGGCTTTTCATCTTCCGCCATCTATAGCCGCACACGATACCATTACCACCTTCATTCAATTTGCGGTGCCTAACCTGCCTGCCACTCACGTGCACCTGGGAATTGCTTTGCAGGCTGGCGTCATCAAACCCGCTTTCAACTCGGCTTTTGTGCGCCTGCATCTTCAATAATTCTGTGCAAAGCCTTAATTTTATGCAGGATCAATCGGCTATCCTGCTTGAGATAACCTATCCTCTTCAACCTTCAAATGCTGCAAGATGCCAAAACAAAAATTATTTCTGTTAGATGCCATGGCCCTGATTTATCGGGCATACTATGCCTTGATTCGTAATCCCAGAATTACCACCTACGGTAAAAATACCAACGCACAATTTGGCTTTACTTCCACTTTATTTGAACTGCTGCAAAAGGAGAAACCTACCCACATGGCCGTGGCTTTTGATACCCAGGCTCCTACAGAACGGCACGATACTTATGTGGCCTATAAAGCCAATCGGCAGGAAACCCCTGAAGATATCCTTTCTTCCCTCCCCGATATCAAACGCATCATCCGTGCTTTTGAAATTCCTATCGTTGAAAAGGATGGTTATGAAGCCGATGATATCATCGGCACACTGGCCCTGCAAGCCGCCGAAAAAGGATATGAAGTGTTTATGGTAACAGCCGATAAAGATTATGGCCAGCTCTTGCATAATCATATCTATATCTATAAACCGCCCTATATGGG
>JADGHY010000119.1 GCA_019683625.1 Thermoflavifilum sp.
CCTGTCCATAGCCGGGCAGGATAAAAAAGAACATCCATAGCCTCGCGAATATACCCATAAGCCGCCGAAACGAACCTATGGATGGATTGGTTAACATCATAGATGATTTTCTTTATACAAAATACTGCATTTTCTTTGATATGTCCAAAATCATCATAATTTTCAGCGCAATGGTTTCCAGTAAAAAGCGCCTATCTTAGCCTATATGAAGCCGGGACTGGCTACACGCATCCGGAGTATCGGTGAACTCATCATTTATGGATGTATTTTCATTAGCTTATGTGCGGTGAGTATGAGCATCGAAACGAATTTACTGCTGCATCTTCCGCTGAATCATTTTTTCTTTTACCTGTTTATTTTCTCCGCCACCTTGTTTCAATACAATATGCATTATTACATCAAAACCACAGCCAATATTCATTCAGCCCGATTTGCCTGGTCAATGGCTCACAGAAACATGCATCTCATTTTCGTTGGAACGGGTATCGTGGGGATGCTGGTGAGCTTAGCCTTCCTAACCTTAAAGCATTATCTGGCCTTATTGTGTATCGGAGTCATTTCAGCCATGTATTCCCTGCCGGTATTGCCTTTTCAAAAAAGAAAAAGAATTAAGGATTTTGGGTTATTAAAAATCATCACCCTTAGCCTGGTGTGGACCTTGGTGACCGTTTGGTTTCCAGTCATTCACTTACATAGCATAGATGCGGCCTTCTGGCTGGTGTTCCTTCGGAGAATGATATTTTTATTTGTGCTTTGCTTAGCCTTTGACATACGAGACGTACCCGTTGATGCCCGGGAGGGCATTCGTACCTTACCCGTGAGCATCGGAGTGAAAAATGCCTATCTGTTGATTTATGTGTTGCTCATCCTGTTTGTTGCCTTATCCATCTGGTATTTGTTTTACCTTCCAGAACCCATGCCCCTGGCTGCCATGATTATTTCGGCACTGGCTACTTACTGGGTGATTGACTATGCGCGCCGGCACCGACATGACATGGCGTATCTGTTGGGTGTTGATGGGATGATGATACTGCAGGCGTTGCTGGTGGCTTTAAGCTTTTGGGTTTCTCCGAAATAAAGGTTTAATGCTTCTCGTAGGATTTTGCTGCTTTAGCTTATCTTTGATGCCGTGTTGTGCTGCCCGGCAATACAATACCCGTGCTTATCCCCAGTAAAAATTGTCTGGGAAAAGACACAGGAAAATGAATGTTGCAAATTGCCGGATCTGTTCAACTGGCATATCATTTTCGGTTTATAGATTGCAAAACATTCCATCATGGCCAAACATAAAAAAGAAAAACGAGACGAGTCGATTTCCATGCATTGGGATTTTTTAAAACAATACCTCAATAACCCTTCTCCCACAGGATTTGAAAAAGAAGGCCAAAAACTATGGCTGGAATATGTGAAGCCTTATGTGGACGATTACATCGTGGACCCTTATGGAAGCGTGGCCGCCATCATCAATCCTGAAGCCCAGTTTAAGGTGGTTATTGAAGCGCATGCTGATGAGATTTCCTGGTTTGTGAATTATATCACTCCGGAAGGGTTGATTTATGTTATCCGCAATGGCGGATCAGATCAGCAAATTGCTCCTTCCAAACGTGTGCATATTCACACCGAAAAAGGAATTGTGAAAGCCGTATTTGGCTGGCCGGCCATCCATACTCGCAACCGGAGCAACGATAATAAAGAACCTCAGCCGAAAGTGGAAAATATTTTCCTGGATTGTGGCGCACGGAGCAGAAAAGAAGTGGAAGAACTGGGGATTCACGTAGGTTGCGTGGTCACGTTTGAAGACAGTTATGATGAGCTGGCCTATGATCACATCGTAGGTCGTGCACTGGACAACCGGGTGGGCGGATTCATGATTGCCGAAGTTGCGCGTCTGTTATCTGAACATCAGCATGCCGGCAAATCGGAGAAGAAGCATTTGCCTTTTGCCTTGTATATTGTCAATGCCGTGCAGGAAGAAGTGGGGCTGCGAGGCGCCGAGATGATGGCCCGGCGGATTAAGCCCCATGCAGCCATCATCACCGACGTCACACACGATACCACCACGCCTATGATCAATAAAAATATTGAAGGTGAAATCCTCTCGGGTAAAGGCCCCGTGATTACCTATGGCCCTGCAGTGCACCACACCTTGCGGGATCTTATCATCCAAACTGCTAAAAAACAAGAAATCCCCTATCAGTTAGCAGCCGTGAGCCGCAGCACCGGCACCGACACGGATGCCTTTGCCTATGCAAACGACGGTACTCCGTCAGCTTTAATTTCTTTGCCGCTGCGATACATGCATACTACCGTGGAAATGGTAAGCAAGAAAGATATTGCCTACACCATCCAATTGATTTATCACAGCTTATTGCAGCTAAAACCCGACATGAATTTCAGGTATTTCTGATCGCTTATGGTTGTTTTAATTTTTTTACCATGAATCATGCTTCTGATATTCGGCACGACTGGACAAAGCAGGAAATCGAGGCCATTTATCATCAGCCATTGCTCGAGCTGATTTTTCAGGCTGCTACTATTCATCGGCAATTTCATGTACCCGGTGAAGTGCAGGTATGTACGCTGCTTTCCATCAAAACGGGAGGATGTCCGGAAGATTGTGCCTATTGTTCCCAATCCGTGCATCATCATACTGCCGTGAAGCCTCAGCCGTTGATGCATAAAGAAGAGGTGCTGGCTGCTGCCCGGAAAGCCAAAGAAAATGGCTCCACACGTTTCTGCATGGGCGCTGCCTGGCGCGAAGTCCGCAACAATCGTGATTTCGATCGGGTGCTTGAGATGATTCATGATATCCGTGAAATGGGACTGGAAGTGTGCTGCACCTTGGGCATGCTCACGGAAGAACAAGCCAGGCGCCTGCAGCAGGCCGGTCTTTATGCCTACAACCATAACCTGGATACTTCTGCTTCTTATTATGGTGAAATCATCCACACACGCACATACGAAGACCGGCTTCGTACCCTGGAAAATGTGCGAAAAGCTGGGGTGACCGTTTGTTGCGGGGGAATCATTGGCATGGGCGAAACGGACGCCGACCGGATTGACCTGCTGCAAACGCTGGCCAATATGCCCGAGCATCCCGAATCAGTACCTATCAATGCCTTAGTGGCCATTGAAGGCACACCGTTGGAAAACCAGCCCCCGGTGGAGATTTGGGATATGGTGCGCATGATTGCCACGGCTCGTATTCTCATGCCTAAATCGATGGTGCGATTGAGCGCAGGCCGCTTGCAATACAGCTCTGCAGAGCAAGCCCTTTGTTTTCTGGCTGGAGCGAATTCAATTTTTTCGGGAGAAAAATTGCTCACAACGCCCAATCCAGGCGTCGATGCTGATAAGGCATTGTTTGAGCTGCTGGGCTTAACATCCAGGCCGGCCTTTAAGGATCATGCTTTTAGGGAAGAGCCTGCCGGCCAACAGGTTGATTAGCCTCAAGCACCCGCATCACGTTGCCCCCGAGGATTTTCAGGATGTCGGCCGGGGAATAACCCCTTTGCAAGAGCGCTTTGGTGATGAGCGGATAATAGGTTACATCATCCATGTGGCGGGGATAGGCTTCGGCTCCGTCAAAATCGGCTCCCAACCCCACATAGTCCACCCCCACGAGTTTAGCAATGTAATCGATGTGGTCAATGAGCAAAGAAAACGGAGGTTTAATGGCATAAGCAGCTTTGGGCAGGGCTTTAAGGAAATGAATCTGAAAATCCATGGTCTCGGGATATAGCTGCCTGAGCGAATCCCTGAGCCGGGGATGAGCATCTATCAGGCTATCCAGCCGATGGCTAAAATGCGGATCTAAAAAGGCATCATAAAAATTCACGCAGATCACACCCCCATTTTTCGCTACTGCCCTGATCTGATCGTCGGTGAGGTTACGAGGCACAGGATCCAGGGCATACACACTGCTGTGCGAAACCAGGACGGGTTTGGTGGTCACGGCCAGGGCATCGTAAAATGTTTGCCGGCCCACATGCGCCAGATCCACAATCACACCCAGTTCATTCATCCGTTGCACCACCTTACGCCCGAAAGCTGTTAATCCCTTGTGGGTGAGCCGGTCGGCATGCAAGGTTTCATCCATGGCCGAGGTGGCCCAGTCGGTGCTGTTGTTCCAAGTGAGGGTCATATAGCGCATGCCGCGTTTGTACAAACTATCCAGGTAATCGAGACGATCTTCGATCATATGCCCGCCCTCCACCCCAATCAAGGCCGCAATCTTATGCTGGGCCACGATGCGTTTTACATCCTCAGCCGAGGTTGCCAGGGCAATTTTATCAGGATTTCTGCGAATGATGGCCATCAAGGAATCGATTTCCCGATTGGCCCAGGCGAAAGCCTGCCCTCTCCCGTATGAGCCATCGCACCAGATGGAAAAAAACTGGGCATCAACGCCGCCTTCTTTCAGCCGCACCAGATCTGTATTGCCCACCGGCAGCCGATGAGAGATATCATAACCCTTCATGGTCAGTTCAGAAAGCACGTCGTTATGGGTATCGAACACCAGGGCTTGCCGATGTAATGCAAGGGCATTCACCCCGTGGTTTGCTGCAGCAGGTGATGATTGCTGGGCAAAAACTTGCATGGGCAGGATTAATGGAATCATCCACAGTAGTTTGTAGAACATGGCGGCAATGTTTTTAAAAATGATAACGCACAAAAGCCTCCATGGCAGCATATTTGGGCAAGCCCAGACGATCGTAGAGTTCGGCCGTGGCTGCATTTCTTTCTTCGGCTCTTTGCCAGAACTCGCGCCTGTCACTTCCCTGAAAGACCACTACATCTTTTTGCGATTGATGGATGAAAATGCCATGGCGTTTCTGGATCACCTGGTCGGGGCTCATGGGTATGGCCATCTCAATCTCATAAATCTCCCATTCCTGCCAGGCTCCGCGATAAAGCCAAACCCAGCAATCTTTCATGAAAGGTTCGTGTTTTAATCGATGTAAGGCCTCTATGATAATATCCAGGCAAACTTTATGGGTGCCGTGCGGATCGGCCAGATCTCCTGCGGCATAAATCTGATGCGGTTTCACCTGCCTGATGATGTCCATGGTGATACGGATATCTTCTTCTCCGGGCGGATTCTTTTCGATCCGTCCGGTTTCATAAAAGGGCAGATCCAGAAAGTGCACATGGTCTTCAGGAATGCCCACGTAGCGGCAGGTGGCTTTGGCTTCGCATTTCCGGATTAATCCCTTGATAGCCCGGATTTCGGGTGTATCAATCTGACTGGGTTTTTTGTTTCGGATAAATTCCCGGGCCTCTTTCATGATCTGGGTAGCCCGGCTTTTGTCAATCCCAAAGATTTCATCGAAGCCCACGGCAAAGTCGATGAACCTGAGCACAAATTCATCGTTAACTGCAATATTACCTGAGGTTTGATAAGCCACATGCACATCATGTCCCTGTTCATGCAGGCGAATGAAGGTGCCACCCATGGAAATGATATCATCGTCCATGTGCGGAGAAAAGATGAGCACGCGTTTTCGGGCGGGTTCGCTGCGTTCGGGATGGTCGGGAATGTGCACACCCGGTTTCCCGCCGGGCCAGCCCGTGATGCAGCTTTTCATGCCATTGAACACCATCAGGTTAATATCGTAAGCCGAACCAAATTGCACCAGCAGGTCGCTCAGTCCATGGTCATTGTAATCATTATCTGTGAGCATGAGGATAGGTTTGTTTAACTCCAGGGCCAACGAACATACGGCTTTGCGAATCATTTTCGGTGTCCACTCACACTCTCCCGTAAGCCAGGGCGATTTATAGCGGGTGAGCTCGGCTGCCGCCTGCTCGTCGAGCACAAAAGTGCAGTCGGGATGCTGTTGCAGCAAAGAGGCTGGCACCTGCTCGGTGCTGTGCCCTTCCACGGCTTTACGGATGATAGCAGCTTTGTGCTGACCCCAGGCGATGAGGATAATGCGCCGCGCCTTCAAGATGGTGCTGATGCCCATGGTAATGGCCAGTCGGGGTACTTCGGCAATATGAGCAAATTCATACGAGTTGGCTATCCGGGTAGCCTGATCCAGGGCAATAAGTCTCGTTCGGGAATTGATATTAGATCCGGGCTCATTGAACCCGATGTGGCCGTTGTGGCCAATGCCCAACAATTGCAGGTCAATGCCACCCGCTTTTTCAATTTCTTCTTCATATTGTTGGCAATAAGCCTTAATCTGGTCTTTGGGCACTGTGCCATCGGGAATATGTACATTCTCCGGAAGAATGTCCACATGTTTGAACAAACGCTCCCACATATACCGATGGAAACTTTGCAAAGCATCCGGCTCAATAGGATAATATTCGTCTAAATTAAAAGTGATAACATGTTTGAAACTCAATCCTTCCTGTTGATGCATGCGTACCAGCTCGGCATACACGTTTTGGGGTGAAGAACCTGTTGCTAATCCTAACACACAATGCTGGCCTTTCTGAGCTTTTTCCCGAATCAAATCGGCAATTTGCCGGGCCACATAAAGAGAGCCTTCTTTGTTATCGGCAAAAATTTGTACGGCAACATGCTCAAAGGTGTCAATAAAATTACCGGATGATGAAATCTGTGGCATATGGGTCATGTTTTGTG
>JADGHY010000120.1 GCA_019683625.1 Thermoflavifilum sp.
GTCCCAGATCGAAGATGAGCGCAAAGAGCAACACAATAGCAAACAGTAGATACGTGATCAGTGTTTTCGACATGAGTATATGTTTAAATAGAAGAATTTCAAAGATAAATCAGATGCGGCTGAAATAGGACTTTTTGCGGAAGAGCTGGAAAGCCAGCCCCAGCAATATTCCAAAAGCAATCGGAATAAGCAGATTGAGTATTTGCCAGAGATTTTTTTCCTGGTCAATTCGGGTGGTATTCATCAAGCGAAGGATAAAGGTTTTGTTGCGGCTTTGCATGATGCCGCTTGTATCGGTCAGGTATTCCAGGCAATTGGAAAAAAACTGAGGATTGGCATATTGCACGTGGGTGTAAGGATTATTGCCCATGGGCAGCGGGCCTTCCTTAGCCGAGACATCATTCATGGCCATATCCCCATCGCTGACAACGATCATAGCCGTTTTCACGCTGCTGTCTGCAATGGGTTGGGGAAACACCCGATTCAGGCTATCGAGGGTTTGTTGATCAAGTCGGTTCATAAACATCGAGCGGAACCTGCCTTCCAACAATACCGCAGCCGGAATAAAAGGATGCTGAAACAAGGCGGGATCGGGCTTGATGCGCACGTCATTCCACGATACTTTTACTGGTGAACCAATGATCCGGCTGTATGCCGATGAGGTGAGCAAAATGGTTTTCCGGATGCCAGGCGTGCCTACGGTATCTACACTATTGACAAAATGCCCCAACACCGGATTCATGTTTTTGACAATCGGACTGTTTTCTGTTGGGGTAAGCAAAGGGAAATACGGCCAGGGTACCAGCTGAATCTGGGGTTGATTGCCAGCATTGCCCACTACCAACGGAATCATATCACATTGCAAATCCTGTATCAGATCGGGATTGATGCGTACGCCGTAGGTAAATAACAAATCTTCCAGGTGCAGATTTTTATCAAAAGCAATAAAACTATTTTTATCCCGGAGGCTGTCCATCGATGCATTCAGATCGTCAATGAACCAAAGGATTTTTCCTCCATGCATGAGGTATTGATCAATCTTCAGTTTTTCTGATGCGCTAAAAGGCTTTTCAGGCTTGATGAATACGATAGCTTTAAAATCCTGCGGGATATAGGGATAACGATCCAGCGGGATGGTATCAATCAGGTAATTTTTTGATAAAATGGTAAGTGCATCGTTTACCGCAGGATCGAGGGGCTCGCCATTGCCCAGCATATAGCCGATCAAGGGAGGATGCGTTTGTTGCACATGATAGATGGCATTGGCAAATTTGTATTCCAGCAAGGCTTCTGCATTGTTTAAAGAAGCCAGCGTATTATCGGATATTTTGCTTTCCAGCAAGTCAATGGCGCGTTCCTGACGGTTGTTTTTCACAATAGCTCCCGGAAAAATCAATTTTTCCGAATAGCCTTCGGCAGGGTTGAGTTGCACCTGCAGGTTGTAAGGCCTGATGCCCCGGGCAATAAGCGAATCGTATAGTTTTGACCGCACAGAATCGGGAAAAGCAGCCGGGTCAATAAAATGATATTGGATGAGAGGGCCTGCATAGTTGCGGAAATTGTTTAGCAGATCCCGAATGCTTTCTGCCAAATGGCGGAAGCCGGCGGGTAATTTTCCACCCAAATAAATTTGAATCTGGATGGGTTGCCGGATATGCTTAAGCAGGCGTATGGTGGCGGGCGACAGCGTGAATCGTTTTTCAGCTGTGAAATCCCAACGGGTGTGCACATAAGCCGATGCCATATTCAGGCCAACAAGCACACATAACACGACCAAAGCCCTGCTGAGATATTTTTTCCAGATGGTTGACGATGGTGATTTTTGCATGGATCCGGCTTTTGAATCATCCATTCTATTGAATCAACCGATATTTCAGGTTTAATGCCGTGAGGTATAAAAAAAAGAAAATCACACTCAGGAAATATATCACATCACGAGTGTCCATCACCCCCCGGCTAATGGATTGGTAGTGAAACTGTATGCCTATCATCTGCACGTAATAATCCAGCGTACCTTGCCAGGCTGGTAAACGGCTTAGGGCATCGAAGCCGAAATAGAATAAGAAACACACGAACACGGCCAGCAAAAAGGCAACGATAGTATTGGAAGTAAGGGAGGACGTCCACACACCTATTGCAGCAAAGCTGCAGCCGAGTAAGATTAAACCCATGTATGATCCGGCAATGCCTCCATTGTCCAGCGGGATACCGGGATCCGTGAAATGTCGGATGGTAATATAATACATTAAAGTAGGTATCAACGCGATGATCATCAATGCCACACAAGCCAAATATTTTCCCAATATGATCTGGGTATGGGTGAGCGGTTTCGTGAAGAGCAGCTCCATGGTGCCCCTGCCATATTCTTCGGCAAAGCTGCGCATAGTGAGGGCAGGAATGAAGAGCAGCAAAAACCAGGGTGCCAGCGCGAACAAAGTATCGAGTGTTGCATAGCCCGCATTGAACAAACTGGTATCGGGAAAGATCCATACAAACAATCCACATACCACCCAGAAGATGATCAGGGCTATGTAGCCAACAAGGTGGCTGAGGAACTGGCTCAGTTCTTTTTTGAAAATGGCCCGCATGGTGCAACAACGGCGCAAGATAAGATTTATGCAAGTTTGCTTATCTGTTTTTTGTCATTTTCACAAATTCAAAACAGGAAAAAGATGCGGCAGCAATAGGTTTACACTGTATTTTTGCCCAAGATCAAAATAGCATATCATGAAAAAAATGTTGTGGACTGGTACCACTGCGGTGTTGCTGGGCTTACTGGCAGCGTGCGGTGGCAACAGCAGCAATCAGTCAGCAGGCGCATCCGGTCCGGTAAGCAATGCCGCTTCAGCCACATCAACTCCGGCTTCCACGAGCAACACCACGGCTTCGGCCGAGAGTGCCGTGGAAAAAGGGCAGGAGCTGTTTCAAGCCAATTGTTCGGCCTGCCATCGTATTCATGAAAAGCTTATTGGCCCGCCACTTGCCGGGGTCACTAAAATCCGCAGCAAAGAATGGCTATACAACTGGATTCGCAATTCCCAGGCCGTCATCAACAGTGGCGACACGGCAGCCATTAACCTGTACAAGGAATACAACCAGGTGCAAATGACACCTTTTCCCCAGTTGTCCAATGAGGATATTGACAATATCCTGGCGTACATTGACTCGCAATCGGGTCAGCAATAAGCCTTCAGGATTGATTGGCCATTTTCCCACGGAATCTTTGTATTGCCTGGGTTAAGATACGTACAGCTGTGTGCAAATCCTCGGTGGTGGTGAAGCGGCCGATGCTGATGCGCAGGCTGCTGAATGCTTCCTCATCACTCAGGCCCATGGCTTTGAGCACGTGGCTGGGCTTGCCGGTGGCGCTGCTGCAGGCAGAGCCTGCCGATAAGGCCAGCTGGGAAGCCAATGCCGGAATCAAGGTACGTGAAGGTATGCCCGGAACATACACATGCGACACATGAGGAAGCCTGGGCTCAGCAGCTGCATGAATGATACATCCTGCCGATATGAGCGCTTGTTCTAAATCATCGCGCAGGGTTTGCAGCCGAAGATATTCAGTTTCCCGCCTTTGCAAGGCCAGCTCGGCAGCCTTGCCAAAACCTACAATAGCAGGCACATTCAGGGTGCCCGATCGCAATCCCTTCTCTTGACCGCCCCCATGGATCAAGGGCATAAGCTGCAGTTTATGTCCCCGGAATCGCTTGCGCACGTATAGCGCTCCGGCACCTTTCGGGCCATACATCTTGTGAGCGCTCAAGGCCATCAGGTCAATCCCTTGTTTTTCTACATCTATAGGTAAGATGCCAGCCACCTGTGTGGCGTCGGTAAGCAATGGGATGCCATGTTGATGGGCAATTGCTGCAATCTCCTTTATGGGATGCAAAACACCGGTTTCGTTGTTGGCATACATCACACAAATGAGGATAGTCTTATCGGTGATGGCTTTTCGGAGTTCATCCAAATCCAGTTTGCCATTCCGATCTACCGGCAGATACGTTATTCTTGCATCCTGATACTGATGGAGAAATTGCAAGGTATCCAACACGGCATGATGCTCGGTAGTACAGGTAATCACATGATTGCCTTTTATCCGATAGCCGGCAAATAAGCCCTGGAGCGCCAGATTCAATGCTTCTGTTGCTCCGCTGGTGAAAATGATTTCTTCGGGTGATGCACCAATGAGTCGGGCAACTTGCTCACGGGCAATTGCCACGGCTTCGGCAGCTTCCCAGCCATACACATGGCTGGCGGAGGAAGCATTGCCAAAATGATGAGAAAAAAAGGGATGCATAGCTTCCACCACAGCAGGATCGCAGGGGGTGGTAGCGCAATAATCCAGATAAATGGGCCTGGAGTTGGGCATATCTTCAAGAATCAACAAAGGCTGATCACAGCAAAGTTCACATTTATTTCCGTGCAAATGCTGCCGGCCTTCTTGCCAAAGCTGTTCTGAACAATTCATCCCTTGGATAGTCCGGCAAAGATCCGTAAGGCATTGGCTGTGGTGATGCGGGCAATTTCAGCATCATCCAACTGAAAAAGGGAAGCCAGCGTATGCGCAATATGGGGGATCCAGCAGCTCTCGTTTCTCTTGCCCCGGAAGGGCACGGGAGCCAGATAGGGGGCATCTGTTTCCAGTACCAGGTGCTGCAGAGGAATCTGGCTAATGACCTGGCGTAACGCATCGCTTTTTGCAAAGGTGATCACGCCACCTATGCCAAGTGCAAATCCCAGGTCTATGATTTGTTGGGCTTGTTCCTTTGTGCCGGTGAAACAATGAAATACGCCGAATAATTGTCCTTTTTGGATTTTTTTGATTTCCTGAATGCAATCATCTATGGCCGAACGGCTATGAATGGATACAGGCAGATGGCATTCGCCGGCCCAATGCAGCTGGGTACGAAAAGCTTCCAGTTGTTGGGTGCGATAAGTAAGATCCCAATAATAATCCAGCCCGATTTCTCCCACGGCAATAAAATCTCTTTCATCCAATTGTTGTTGGATAACCTGCAATTGTGCGTTTACCTCATGATGCACTGAACAAGGATGCAATCCCATCATAGGCTTACAACAGTCGGCATAGGCTTGTTCACACGTATATAACGCTTGCAGGCTGTTTTCATCAATATTGGGTAATAACATATATCGCACACCTGCCTGTTGAGCCCTTTGTATGACCTGATCACGATCAGCGTCAAAAGCATCGAGAAACAAATGGGTATGCGTATCAATCCATTCCATCAGGCATGTATTTTCTGATAAGGCAATGCTTTCATCTGCCATCCTTTTTTTTGAAAATAAGCTAACACACGCGGCAGCGCATATTCCAGGCGTGGACGTGCTTTTTCACTATCGTGAAACACAATAATAGAGCCGGGTCTTGCCTTAAATAATACTTTCTCTGCACATGCCTGTGGTGAAAGAGAAGTATCGAAATCTCCGCTCAACACGTCCCACATCACCACCTGCATATCGGGTAATTGTTGTTTGATCTTGTGGTAAAGCCAGGGAGTAATATGTCCGTAAGGCGGGCGAAATAAGTTGCTGTTGATATGCACGGCAGCCAGCATCACATTATCGACATATTTGCGGGAAGATATATGCCACCCGTCAACATGATCATAAGTATGATTACCTAAGCCATGTTGTTCGATAAAAATCTGTTGATATATGTCGGGAAATTGCACCACGCGATGGCCGATGCAAAAGAAGGTAGCATGTGCCTGGTGATGCCTCAGTTGTTCCAGCACAAATGGCGTAATTTCCGGATGAGGTCCGTCGTCAAATGTGATGTACACAGCCGGCTCTGCTTCCTGTATGCGCCAGCTAAATGCAGGAAACAGGGCTTTCATCCAGAAAGGTGTGCGCGTCCAATACAGCATGTTTCTGGTAAGAATAAATGATCCTTATTTGCTTAAGCAAAAGCATATAAATGATTTCGATAACATTATTCCAAAGCAAAAACCACATGCACGGAAGATTCGATTTTGATTTTTTCAAAATCAATTTGGGGAAGTGATGGTGCTTGTTGGTCCTCTGCAAATCCCCTGATTGTCATCTTCATGGCATTAGCCTGAAGGGGCATAATAGGTCCTCCGCCGGTTTCTGCAATATGTATAGCCTTGCCAATATGCTGATGCAGGGGCATTACCAGGGCAAGGGCTTTGGCATGGGCTTCATCGATGGCTCTGGAAAGCATAGCATTTCGCACCTGTTCCATTTTGGAATAATCCACACGATCTACAGATACGTTAGAAATGCCGATATCTTCCAGGCGCATCAGCACTTGCGTGGCCTGCACGGCGGTGGATACTTTTAACTGATAATCTTTGGATTTCAGGATTTGTTTGCCCCTCAAAAAATAAGATTGAAAATTGCTGGCCAAATCGCTGGTGACCAGATCTTTTTCTGTATTGATGCCCAGCGATTTTAAGGCATCAACCATTTTCCGTTCCAGTTCTTCTACGGATGTTTTCCCTTTGGTATCAGCTTCGGAAATCTGAATGTGCAAATAAATTTCATCGGGTGTAACCAGGGTATCGGCTGTGCCGGATACTTCCAGATAAGGT
>JADGHY010000121.1 GCA_019683625.1 Thermoflavifilum sp.
ATACTATTCTGCCTGATAGGTTTTGAGCAAGATAGATAACCTCAATCCCTAGATATCATATTTCCCATCAATACCATTTCCTGAAAAATCTTCTCGAGTTGCTATACAAAAAATATTATCACTATAGTATTACAGATGACAGGTGAGCTTTCAACATCATCTTTGGGATAATATCATGCTTAATCGCTGTGAATCTATGCATGCAGCTTTACCCATATGTACACATTTTCCTTTATCTTATCGAAGACAAGTATCAACAACTTCTTGGTTTTTCATTTAACTCAGACGAGTAAGTATTTTTCTAGGATGCTGACGGGGCCTTTTCATTTTATACTTCTTCATCTCTTTTTTGACAGATTGCGAAGCAGGAAACATGGCAGAGATAAATTATGCAGAAGTTTACGGGTAGGTATGGCTTCTGGTTCATTTGGCAAATATTTCGTTAATTTTTCAAAGTGGTTAACTCGTTATTGACAATTCACCCGAGTTTGCTTAAGTTTGAACATCTTTTCATGAAGCATGTCACACAGCTTTAATTATTCATCTATGCAGGATCTTATTTTGCAACACCTGAACGAACCCGCTTATCTGGAAGCATTATACCGCGAACATAGAAACAATTTTAAGAAGGCGTTTCTCGGACTGTATGCGCAAATCAGTGAACATCCCGTGGCGCAATGCTGGTATGCCAGATTGCATGATGACAGCGAAGAACTTCATTGGGGCTGGAAACAGGAATGGCTGGTGGTAGCTGCATTGGCCTTGCTGGCCGGTGCAATAGCCAAATTGCCTGCCTGGCTGGCTATTCAGCCGGAGAATTTTTACCCACGTTATGCAGGCTTTATGGTATTTCCTTTTCTGATGGGTTACTACATGTGGAAACGCCAAATTGCCTTCTCCAAATTAATCTGGCCATGGGTAATTTGCGCAATATCTCTTGTTTACATGAATTTGCTGCCGGGTGATGTCAAAAAAGATACGTTCTTGCTAGCTTGCATTTATCTGCCTGTTTTGCTATGGGCGATGCTGGGTGTGGTATTCATGCAGGGGCGTTGGAGAGCACAGCAGGATCGGTTTTTGTATTTGCAATATAATGGTGATCTGGCAGTGATGATTCAGCTGATATTAGCGGCTGGCGCTATGTTCACGGCGCTCACCTTTGCCCTGTTTTCCCTGATTCAGGTTCGGATTGAAGAGGTGTATGCAGAATATGTTGGCATCTGGGGCTTAGCGGCTACACCGCTGGTGGCAAGCTGCCTGATTGAAGCCAATCCGCTTTTGGTACGTAGAATTTCTCCTATTATCGCCAGCATTTTTGCACCGTTTACTCTGGTTACGTTAACCGGTTATTTGATTGCCCTGTTGTTTATCGGCAAAAGCCCTTACAATGATCGTCACTTCTTGCTGGTGTTCAATTTAATTTTGGTTGGGGTTATGGCAATTCTTTTCTTTTCTATTATAAGCATTGCATCAACCAGCCATCAAATATTCCTTTGGGTATTGTTAGGCTTATCCCTTGTAACTATTTTGTTTTGTGGTACGGCTTTATCTGCCATCCTGTTCCGGATTATCAAATGGGGCGTCACACCCAACAGGCTTGCTGTATTGGGCATAGATCTGCTCATGGGCATACATCTGTTGCTTATTGCTTATCGGCTTTCACGGGCGATGATACATAAGCAACCGGTAGATACCGTTATCCACAGCATCACTTCATTTCTTCCGGTATATGTGATCTGGGCTGCCCTGGTGGTTTTTCTTTTTCCGGTACTTTTTCATTTTCAATGATCTACTAGCGTGTTCATAAGCTGTTGAAAAAAACTTGTTTTGGAAATAAAAGGAATCATATAGCTTTGCCACACGTTAGGGTTTTTGCCTGTAAGGACTGCAGGCAAAATGAAAAGGGAATCAGGTGCAAATCCTGAACACTACCCGGTGCTGTGAGCTCTTTATCAGTTTATTCGGTTCAGTTGGATCCATGGCTGAAATAAACTGAGTTGCCAGACTTCCGCTAAGCCACTGTCTGCTTGCCCAACGGGCAAAAAGATGGGAAGGCGTCTGGCAATGAGCAAGTCAGAAGACCTGCCTTAACGTATTGCACATTCGAGCTTTCGGGTAAAAAGCGTAGAATGTATAATGGCTGCTTTGTTAGACATTATTCTTCTACTCATCTCATCTTTCATTTCCCGAAGCTCATAGTGCTTTGTATTGACCATTAGGTCGTTTTCAAAACCATTAAATGCATGTACTATCAGCAAGTTTATGATTTATCTGATATACATCTCTTCTAATTTTTCTGCATTTTCCCAAACAGATCATGATACTACCATCAGCCGCCATGGCCAGTTGCAGGAGGTGGTTGTCACAGCTACCAAGTTTCCAAAACCAGCCGACCAAACCGGAAATGCTGTCATTGTCATCACACACGAACAGCTCTTGCACAGCCAGGGTGAGACGTTATCCCAGATTTTAGATGAACAAACCGGCATCACGATTAACGGTGCAAACAGCAATTATGGGAAAGACAAAGCCATATACATTCGAGGTGCCGGCAGTGATTATGCAATCGTATTGTTAGATGGCATGCCTTTGTACGATCCTTCGGGTATGGGTGGAGCCTTTGACCTGAGGCTGATTCCAGTAGATGATATTGAACGCATTGAAATCGTAAAAGGTGGCCTTTCTACGTTATACGGAACAGATGCTATCGCAGGCGTCATCAACATCATTACCCGGCATCCGGCAAATAAACCCATTGAAGGCAATGCAAGTGTATCATACGGAAGCTATCAAACTTTACAGGCTCATGCGGGATTATCCGGGCAAAAAAACAAGTTTTCCTACGATGTGCAATATGATCATCTGCAATCCGGCGGAATTTCTGAAGCTACCGACAGCACGGGCAAAGCAGGATTTGACAAAGATGGCATGAACAGCAATGCAGTATTGGCCAGATTGGGTTGGCAGGTGAATAACCATTTGCAACTACAGCCCTTTTTCCGTTATGATTATTTTCATGGAAATACCGATGCCAATTCCTTTACCGACTCGAAGGATTATTATCAAGCAACTGATCTGAACACGGGTCTGCAGGCACATTATCAATTAACAGGCGGAGCGGTGCATGCGCATTATCTGTATGAAAATATCCGCCGCACCTATCATAGCGAAGCCTATGGTGATTCGCATTACAAAGGATTGCAACAGGATGCCGAGATTTACTGGAATCAGGATTTAAGCAAACATATACAATTGCTGGCAGGACTGGATTATCGGTACATGAAGATGCCCGATACCACGGCCAAAAAGAAAAATCCGTCGGTTTATTTGCTCAGTCCGTATGTTGCCTGGTTCTGGGTGAATGCAACGGGATTCAATGTGGAAATAGGCGGCCGTTTCACGCATCATCAACAATATGGTGATAATTTCAGCTTTACGTTCAATCCGTCTTTTACATTTCATTCTGGCGTGATATTATCAGCTGATATTTCTTCAGCTTTTAAAGCACCCACCTTAACCATGTTATATGGACCATACAGCCCGAATCCGGATCTGAAGCCGGAAACTGCTTATCAATATGAGGTTGGATTAACCGTGCCCTACGGGCTTTCCGGATCGGATATGCGGTTGACGGTGTTCAGGCGAAATATCCGTAACATCATCGTGTATACGCCAGCAAAATATATTAATCAGGATAAGCAAAGAGACTGGGGCATTGAATATGAGAATACGCTTCAGCTGAATCAAGCCTTATCTTTTACGGGTAGTTTTGTATTTCTAAACGGACAACTCACCACATTGGAAAATGGCAAAGACACTACGTATGATAATCTGTTGCGCAAGCCACAGGCAGCCTTTAAATTTTCAGCTCAATGGCAAATTACGCCACAGTGGTATGTGAGCAGTTCGCTGGAAAATATTGGCGCGCGGACGGATTTGGATTTCAATACCTATCCTTATGTGCCGGTGACGTTGAAAGCCTATACGTTATGGAATGCCTTCGTGTCGTACACCTTACAGAAAAAGTACATGTTCTTTTTGCAATTGCGAAACCTTACAAACGCGAAGTATGCAGAGGTGTATGGATACAACACATTGGGTTTTCATGTACAGGGTGGTATTCGGGCCAGATTCTGATCGGGGATAAAGGATTATTTTGATAACTTGCCAACATATTTTTATTGTCATAAAAAATCTGTTTACCATGTCTGCCGTCAAATTATATGTACGTACCCGCTTATGGCTGGCTATGATTGCTGCCATTGCCCTATGGCGCATTGTGCTAACCCTGCATACCGGAGGGTTAGTATTGGCTAATTTTAGTCCGCTTGGGGCCATGGCTATCTTTGGAGGAGCTTGTTTTTCAAACAAATGGAAAGCCGTTGGCTTTCCGCTGCTCACCTTGTGGGTCAGCGATGTGGTGCTGAGTAAGCTGGTGTTTTTCCATCAATGGCATTTGTTTTATCCCGGCTTTTATTTCACGTATGGCGCATTTGTATTGATGACACTTACCGGACGATGGTTGATCCGGCGGATTACGGTGTACACGGTAGGGCTTGCCGCGCTGGCCAGCACGTTTGTGCATTGGATAGTGAGCGACCTGGGTGTTTGGCTTGATGGCCGCACCTATCCGCTCACCTGGGCGGGCTGGTGGTCTTGTTTAACGGCAGCTATTCCTTTCGAGTTGCGGCTGTTGGCTGGCACGCTGGTATATGGTGCCGTGTTGTTTGGCGTGGCGGTATGGGTCACGCGCAGCAGGTCAATGGCTGTAGCGCCTCAATCCTGAATGAAACGCATGCTTTACAGGTGGCCTTAGCTTGGCCACCTTTTTGTTTTCCTAAATCATCGCTTATGAAAGTATGTTCTTTCATTCCTGCCGTGACGCAGATGATTTACGACATGGGGTTGCAGGACAGGCTATGCGGGGTAACTTTTGAATGCCCGGTTCAGGCGCGTGCCGAAAAGCCAGTGTTGGTGCATTGCCTGCTGGAAGGCAAAGAGCTAAACGGGGAGGAGATTGATCGGGTGTATGCTGCGGCGAAGGCTTCGGGCAAATCGCTTTATTGGGTAGATGAAACTTTGCTGCAGGAGATAGCGCCCGATGTGATATTCACGCAAGACGTTTGCGAAGTGTGCCAGATTGATACCCGATGCGTGGCTGCTGCGGTGGCTCGTTTGCCTAAACAGCCGCGGCTGGTAGCCATCAGCCCGGCCGATTTGGACGAAGTGTTTCAGTCGGCCCTCACCATTGCCCGGGAGATGGGCCGGGAAGAGGCCGCCTATGCCTATCTGGCCCGGCTCAGGCAGCGGCAGGATGCCATTTTGCAGAAGCTCTACCAGCACCGCATGCCCTTGCGAAAGGTGGCCCTGCTGGAATGGTTGCAGCCCATGTACAATTGCGGGCATTGGATTCCTTTTCAGATTGCCTGTGCCGGGGGGATTGATTTGTTAAGCCATCCGCGGGGCGACTCGGTTGTGCTGCCATTCGATAAGTTGAGAAAATATGATCCGGAAGTGATAGTGCTGGCTCCCTGCGGCTATACGGTAGAGCAAACCCGTGCAGAACTCAGTCGGTTGTGGAGCCGGCGTGACAGCTGGTTGCATCATGAAGGCTGGCAGCAATTGCAGGCTGTGCAGCAGCATCGGGTGTATGTGGCCGACTATAGCTTATTCACACAACCCAGCGCTTCTACGCTCGTAGATGGCATAACCTTGCTGGCAGCGCTGTTTCATCCGGATCTGTTTACCGTGCCCGAACACCTGCGCTCGGCTTATCTGCCTCATCAGGCAGCTGTTGCTGCCGTTTCAGCATAGCCATCATTTCACGACCAGCATCTTCAGCGTTTTCACCGTGCCATCGGGGTAGCGTACCTGCACGAAATACAGGCCAGATGCAGCATTGGGCAGTTGCAGCTGCACATAGGCGTCGGAGGTCTTCAACCTTTGCACCACGGCTCCGCTGCTGTTTACGATGCGCAGTTCCACGGGCTGGTTATCGCTCACAGGCAGTTGCAGGTTAAAGCTGCCGTTGTTGGGGTTAGGCCAGAGCACCAGCTCATTGAATCCCGGAATCTGAATGGCGATGACTTGCGAGTAGGTGGATTTGCCATCCAGGTCCACTTCCCTCAGCCGGTAATAGAAGGTGGTGCCGGCATGCTTAAGCACACTGGCATCGGTGAAGCCGTAGCTATGCGTGGTTTGGCTGTTGCCTTGTGCGGGCACTTCGCCGATGTTCTGGAACTGCACCCCGTCGCTACTGCGCTCTACGGCGAAATAATTGCTGTTGTATTCGCTGGAGGTTGTCCATTGCAACTGCACGCCCAGGCCCGACTGATAATGGCCCGTGAAGCTCACCAGCGTCACGGGAAGGGTTACGCTGCCGGAATTGTAGTTTACGGAAATGACATAGGTTTTAGTATTGTCTGATGGGAAGGGACCCGGGCATTGAATATAATATGGATTAGGATTATAAGTATAATCTGAATTCACATA
>JADGHY010000122.1 GCA_019683625.1 Thermoflavifilum sp.
GGCGGGGTGGAGACGTTTATGAAGTAACTAACCTGAATGATAGCGGCCCAGGGAGCCTGCGCGATGCGCTGAGCGCCGGCCATCGTACAATCGTATTTCGGGTTTCCGGCATTATTTATTTGAAAAGTCCATTAAAGATTACACACGATAGCATCACGATTGCCGGACAAACTGCCCCCGGCGCAGGCATTTGCATTGCCGGATATACGGTTTCTATTCAGGCTAATCATATCATCATGCGTTATCTGCGATGCAGGCTGGGCGATATCGATAAATATCCCGATGATGCGATGCATGCTAATGGCGGAGGTTATCATGATATTATCGTAGATCACTGTTCCCTCAGCTGGTCCATTGATGAAACTGGCAGTTTTTACGACATCAAAAATTTTACCCTGCAATGGTGTATCTTAAGCGAAAGTTTATATCATTCCTATCATCCCAAGGGTGATCATGGCTATGGTGGCATCTGGGGCGGTTATATGGCCTCTTTTCATCACAATCTGTTAGCCGACCACACCAGCCGTAATCCCCGTTTCAACGGAAGCCGATACACGGGCAAACCGGATTCAGAAATTGTGGACTTTCGCAATAATGTGATATATAACTGGGGAAATATTAATAGTGCATACGGAGGTGAAGGTGGGCATTACAACCTGGTTAATAATTACTACAAGCCCGGCCCGGCAACGCCTGGAAACCTTACCGTGAGCAGCAATAAAAACCTGCGCAATCGCATTTTACAATACACCAGCTATTATTATGCTTCCGATGCGGCTGTATATCCCGATACCCTTTGGGGTGGAAAGTTTTATATCCAAGGCAATGTGGTAGAAGGTTATCCTGATGTGAGTGCCGACAACTGGACCAAAGGTGTTCAGCCTGATGGATATTACCGGGCCGCAGCGCTCATGCAGCAAGCCAGAAGCGATACGCCGTTTGCTTTTGCACCCGTACGCACACAGTCGGCACAAGATGCTTACCAATCTGTGCTCGACAGTGCCGGCGCTATTCTTCCGCAGCGGGATGCCGTAGATCAGCGCATTGTAGAAGAAGTACGCACGGGCACGGCTCATTATGAAGGTTCAGCTTACGCACAGGTCAATGCCACGGGCATCAGCCATCCTTCAGGCATTATTGACTCCCAAAATGATGTAGGTGGTTATCCTAACTATCCTTCGGCAACCCCGCCGGTAGATAGTGATCATGATGGGATGCCCGATGATTGGGAATTGCAGCATGGGTTAAATCCGCATGATCCTTCAGACAGAAATCTGTACACCCTGGATAAGCATTATACCAATCTGGAAGTGTATTTGAATAGCTTAACCGGAATGCAATAAACAAAGGCTATGTTGTTGAAAATAGCATGGATACTGAGCCTCATAGGATGTTTAAACCTGTTGCAACAACCTGCACCTATACAGGTGGTTTGTTTCGGCGACTCCATTACACATGGTGCAGAAGTTGATGGGCATAGCTGGGTGTGGATGCTTCAGCAACAGCATGGAAATGAAAATCTGCAATTCATCAATGCCGGCCGCAATGGCAGAAAAACTGCAGATAAACAGGAACTGCTGCCCATCCTTCAGCAATATCCTCATGCCTCATTTTACCTGATTTTTTTAGGGGTAAATGATTTAAAAAATGCATCTGCTCATCAGGTAGATAGCTGCGTGATAAACATGCAGTGGATGATTGAGCATATCAGACAGGTGAATACACAGGCAAAAATCATCATCCTATCTCCTTGCAATATCAACCTAAACACGATGTCGGAGATCAATCGGAAAAAGCAATACAATCAACATACTCAACAAGCTCTATTTGCTTTAGAGCAACAATACCACCAACTGGCCAGGCGGGAAAAAACAGGATTTGTTTCCCTGTTGCATGTGGTGTCACCAGAGAATTATGCAGATGGTTTGCATCCTAACCTATCTGGCCAACAACAGATTGCTGATGCGATATGGAAATATCTAACCCGGCATTTCCCTCAAATATTTCACACATGAAAATCCTGACATGCTTGTGGATTGCGATGGCTGGCCTGCACACGGGATGCAAGAAATCCGGAAATGTTTCATCTATCTATAGCAGCATGCCTCATGCATCGAGCAAGATAGTAGTAGCCCAAGATGGTAGCGGAGATTTTACCAGTGTGCAGGCAGCTATACAAGCTGTACCCGATGCTGCAAAAGATACAACTTACATTTATATTAAAAATGGGGTGTATCGGGAAAAAATTATCATTCCATCCAGCAAAAGATTCATTAAACTCATAGGCCAAAATGCAGATAGTGTGATATTGGTTTATGATGATTATGCCAGCAAAACAGATAGCACCGGTAAGCCATTGGGCACTTCAGGTTCGGCAAGTGTGTATATTTATGCCAGCGATGTGGTTGCAGAAAACATTACTTTTCAAAATGATGCAGGGCCGGTAGGCCAGGCTGTTGCTGCTTATGTGGCAGGTGATAGGGTATATTTTTATCATTGCCGATTTTTGGGTTTTCAGGATACGTTATATACGGGCGCGCCGGAAGCAGGCAAAAGCCGCCAGTATTATCTGAATTGTGAGATAGCAGGTACAACGGATTTTATTTTTGGCTCGGCTACGGCAGTGTTTGATCATTGCCGGATAACTTGCAAGACAGGAGGGCATTATATCACGGCAGCTTCCACTCCTCAAGGTAATACGTATGGCTATGTTTTTATCCATTGTGAAATCACAGGAGATGCACCTCCCCAATCGTTTTATTTAGGCAGGCCTTGGCGTCCTTATGCACGGGTAGTATATATGTATTGCTATTTGGGAGATATGATTGCCCCCCAGGGATGGAGTAATTGGCACGATACCCAGAATTATTTAACTACATATTATGCGGAATATCGTAACTCTGGCCCCGGATATCAACCCCAGCAAAGGGTTTCGTGGTCGCATCAACTCACAGATACGGAAGCAAAAGTTTATACGTTGGCCAATATCTTTCAGGATTGGCAACCGAATTAAGCATTTTTTTCAAATCTGTTGCCTGGCAGTTTACTTGTTTGTATTGAAAAATGCCAAAGCACAAGATGCTTTATCAGCAGGTGCACAAAAATATGATTATGTAGTTGCGCAGGATGGCAGTGGCCATTTTTCTTCGATACAAGCAGCCGTTGAGGCTTGTAAATCTTTTCCCTATGAGCGTATTCGCATATTCATCAAAAAAGGTGTTTACCGGGAAAAAGTATGTATTCCTTCCTGGAATCCTATGATCTCTTTTATCGGAGAAGATGAAGACAGTACCATTATTGTGTACAACGATTTCTTCGGCAAAATCAATAGAGGCCCGAACAGTACTTTCTATACGCCCACTCTTCTGGTGCAGGGGAATGATTTTCATGCGGAAAATCTTACCATTGCCAACAGTGCCGGACCTGTTGGTCAGGCCATCGCATTAGCAGTGGAAGCCGATCGTTGTTCATTTGTACATTGCAAAATCTTGGGTCATCAAGATGCTTTATATGCAGCAGGAGCGCATGCCAGGCAATACTTCCGCCAATGCATCATTGAGGGTACAACAGATTTTATTTTTGGAGATGCCACTGCCCTATTTGATAGTTGCACGATTATTTGCAAAGCCAATTCTTTTATCACAGCAGCATCCACCCCGTCAGATGCAAGCTACGGATTTGTTTTCCGGAATTGCCTGATTCAGGCAGTGTCCGGGGTTAACAGCGTTTATCTGGGAAGACCATGGCGCAAATATGCCAAAACCGTGTTCATAAATTGTGAGATGGGCGATTTCATTCGCCCACAAGGGTGGGACAACTGGCGTAATCCGGAAAATGAAAAAACTGTGTTTTATGCAGAATATCATTCTGTTGGCCCAGGTGCCCGTCCGGCCCAAAGGGTGAAATGGGCTAAACAGCTCAATGCCCGACAGGCAGCAGCATATACCATAGCCCGTATTTTCAGCTTACCGCCACAAACCTGGATTCCTTCATTTTAATCTTTCATCATCAGATATGAAGATGCTACGAAGATCAATTCAATTATGCTTGTGGTTTGGCAGCTGTATCCTGTGTTTGTTGTATTCTTTCTCACAGGCCCAAGCGCAACAAACCACTAACCATAAAGGCGTATGGATACCTGATATAGGGAATGGCAACTATCAGAATCCAATCCTCTTTGCCGATTATGCTGATCCTGATGTATGTCGGGTAGGTAAGGATTATTATCTTGTGGCTTCCAGTTTTGACGCTGTTCCGGGCTTACCCATCCTGCATTCCCGCGATCTGGTGAATTGGAAAATTATCGGACATGCATTGCCAAAACTGATTCCTGTGCAACATTTCTCTCGCACCCAGCAGGGTAACGGTGTATGGGCCCCTGCTATTCGATATCATCGCGATTCATTTTATATTTATTATCCCGATCCGGATTTTGGTATTTATCTTATCAAGGCAAAACATCCGGAGGGACCATGGACAAAACCTTTGCTGATATTAAAAGGTAAAGGCCTTATTGATCCTTGTCCTTTCTGGGATGACGACGGGAAAGCTTATCTGATTCATGCTTTTGCAGGAAGCCGTGCAGGCATTAAAAGCATTTTGGTGATACATCAAATGAATCAGGAAGGTACAAAAGTGTTAGATCATGGTGTGATTGTTTATGATGGACATGGCATTGATCCTACCATTGAGGGCCCCAAATTATACAAGCGCAACGGATATTACTACATTTTTGCTCCGGCTGGTGGTGTGCCACAGGGATATCAGTTGGTGTTGCGATCCAAACATATTTATGGCCCTTATGAAAGGAAAATTGTGTTGCATCAGGGAAATACTTCTATCAATGGTCCCCATCAAGGAGCATGGGTAACAACACCCGATGGTAAGCAAGATTGGTTTATACATTTCAGAGATATGGGTGCTTATGGAAGGGTTACTTATCTTGAACCCATGAAATGGATCAATAATTGGCCTATGATAGGCGTGGATCAAAATGGAGATGGCATAGGCGAACCCGTAGAGCACTATGTTAAACCCGATGTGGGCAAGATCTATCCAACAGCAATACCTCAGGCATCAGATGAGTTTAACAACCGACAATTAGGCCTGCAATGGCAATGGCAGGCTAACCCACAAGCCACCTGGTATTACCTGACTGCATCAGGTTGGTTGCGATTGTACGCACAGCCGCTGCCGCCTTATTTTAAAAATTACTGGGATGTACCCAACATTCTCATGCAAAAGTTCCCTGCACCTCAGTTTCAGGTGATCACTAAATTTAATTTTCATCCTCTGCAAAAAGGCGATCAGGTTGGCTTCATCATCATGGGCAAAGATTATGCTTATCTTGCTGCTACGGCCACAGATCAGGGAATTGCTTTAAATTATGCGGTTTGCAAACATGCAGATGAAGGCCATGCTGAACAGATTACACCACTCCGCATCATACCAGATAGCACTATTTATTTTCGTGTGCTTGTAGATTCAGGCGCCAGATGCCAATTTAGTTATAGCTGGAATGGAAAAGATTTTATTTCGGTAGATCAAACATTTATCGCCACTCCGGGAAAATGGATTGGGGCAAAAATAGGTTTATTCTGCACCAGCACAGCTAAATCACAGGATGCTGGATATGTGGATGTGGATTGGTTCAGGATTTTGCCTGTGCAAAAGAAATAATTACGATTGTTTGATCAATGCCTTCCATTCGTGTATGGCAGCCTGGAGAAAAGGCCTTTTAGGCAGGGATAAGATGATGGATAGATCATCCAGAAAAGATGATTGTTGGCTTAAAAAACGAATAACCATATCGGTTGGGTTTTTGCCAAACAGGGTAGCAAATAATTCATCTCCGGGAAACTGCAATTCACTGAGCACATGCAATAATAAGCGATCATAATATCGGTAAAATCGTTCGCGTGGCGCATGATAAACTGCGGGTGAAGCATTTTGCTCAAGTGCTTGTACAATGGCATCAGTATGGCTTTGGATGAAGGGGAAGGTATATCCTGTTGATGCCTTGGTTTGTCCGCCGGCCGTGCCTATAAAAATCACCCTTTCCCCTTGTTGGGGGAAAGCATAATCGGTCATCGGGATCTTGCCTTGCTCTTTTTCGGTTATCACATAATTCAAACCAGGATAATGCGTTTGCAGATAATCTTGTATGCAGGCATCATACTTATCGCTTGCCAGCAATTCACCGGAAAAAACAGTGTATTCCATCAATGCTTCACGTGTGCTTGTAGGCAATATATACATAAACGCTGTAGCCTGCTGCTGTGGCACCCGAAAATCCATTAGTACCATGCGTGATGCATCAAATGCAGGTGAACTTGTTCGGATAAACCATCCACGGAAATGTTGCCAGAGAAAATGGGTATTTTTATCCCGTGGAATAGCGCGTGGGAGGCTGCTGAACACATATCTTGCATGGATAAGATGCTGTGAGGTGTGCACTTCTGCATAGGTATCTCTGTCTTGAAT
>JADGHY010000123.1 GCA_019683625.1 Thermoflavifilum sp.
TTGCAACACGTGCAAATCTATATCATTGTAGATCCCGATACCCGTGCGGAAACCCCTGATCCACACTTCATTGATCCTCGTTCCATCGATGTGTTGCAGCGTTGGGTAAAGGATGGAGGGATTTTGCTGTTGATGGGCAATGATTCCGGCAATTGTGAATTCCAACATTTTAATCAGCTGGCCGCCAGGTTTGGAATACATTTTCTGGAAAACAGCATCAATCACGTGCCCGACCATGCCTACGAAGATGGTGCATTCGATACCCCGAAAGATGATATTTTTCCGGCATCCCGACACATTTTTATGAAAGAAATCAGTACTTTAAGCCTAGAACCGCCAGCGCAGCCCGTATTGGTCAGCCGGGGAAATGTGATCATTGCCCGGGCTAAATATGGCAAAGGATGGGTGTTGGCAGTGGGTGATCCTTGGTTGTACAATGAATATACCGATGGGCGGAAACTGCCTCCTAATTTTGAAAACGCCAAGGCCGGTGCCGACCTGGCTAATTGGTTGCTGGCACAAGCCCGACAGTACCGTTTGCAAACATATTGAAACCAGAAACGCATATCATGGAATCGTTGAGCCGAAAAGCCCTGTCGTCTATCAAACCTCAACCCGAGTTGGAAATTCCCGATATGGCTCTGTTGGAGCTTCCGGAAAAGGTGTTGCAATTTGGCACGGGCGTTTTGTTGCGCGGACTGCCTGACTATTTTATTGACCGGGCCAACAAGCAGGGATGCTTTGATGGCCGCGTGCTGGTGGTAAAATCCACCTCACGAGGCGATACCGATGCTTTTGATCGGCAGGATGGATTATATACGCTTTGTGTAAAAGGATTGGAAGATGGCCAGCCTGTTCAAAAATATATCATTGAGACGGCCATCAGCCGGGTACTTTCGGCACAGCAGCAGTGGGACGCCATCCTGCAGGCCGTGAGGCAGCAACCCATGCGGCTGATTATTTCCAATACCACAGAGGTGGGCATCAGGCTGGATGCGGAAGATGATCCTTTTGCCCATCCCCCTCGTAGTTTTCCCGGTAAACTGCTTGCCGTGCTGCTTGCCCGCTATGAGGCTGAAAAAGGAGATCCTGAGAAGGGTTTTGTTATTATCCCGACGGAGTTGATTCCAGACAATGGAGATCGTCTTCGGGATATTGTACGGGAAATGGCCCGCAGGCACAAGCTGCCTGCCGGTTTTTTGCCATGGTTGGATGAAGCCTGCCTGTTCTGCAATTCTCTGGTCGATCGCATTGTACCTGGCAAGCTGGCCGCCGAAGAGCAGCAAGCAGTGGAGCAGCAGCTGGGCTACCATGATGAGCTGATGATTCAGGCCGAACCCTATCGCCTGTGGGCAATTGAAGCCAAAGATGCCCGGGCGGAGGCCTGGTTGCCCTGGGCAAAAGCCGATGCAGGTGTGGTATTAGCCCCTGACATCACCCGTTACCGCGAACTCAAACTACGGCTGCTGAATGGCACGCATACTTTTAGCTGCGGGCTGGCGCACCTGATGGGATTCGATATTGTGTTAGTGGCCACCCAACATCCGGCTATGCAGGCCTTCCTTCAGCAACTGATGTTCGAGGAAATTGTGCCGGCACTGACATCTCCGGCCATTAGCAGGGATATGGCCATAGCGTTTGCCCATAAAGTATTGGAGCGCTTTGCCAACCCATTTTTAAAACATCATTGGCTGGACATCACGGTGGAATACACGGCAAAGATGCGCATGCGCAATGTGCCGCTGATTAAAGCATACTACCAGCAGTTTGCCACCGTGCCAACGGCTATGGCATTGGGTTTTGCAGCTTATTTGCTTTTCATGAAAGGGGAAGCCAATGGGCAACATTATGTGGGCAGCTGGGGAGGCAAAACTTATCCCATACGGGATAGCCAGGCGGCCTATTTTGCTGAGGTATGGAAAAAATTTGGTGTAGAGCAATTGGTCAAAGTGGTGCTGAGCAATGTAGAGTTGTGGCAGGAAGATTTGCACGTCCTGCCCGGTTTTGCCGATGCCGTACAAACATATTTGAAGAAGCTGATGCATGGACAAGTGGAAGAAGTATTGCGCAGCACTGTTTTCATATAACCTGAATTTTCCAGATTATGGATACCGATAAAAAAGCGGTGTTGCAGGTGCATCCTGCGGATAATGTGCTGGTAGCCTTGCGTGATTTGCAGGCAGGACAGCGGGTGCAATGGGATGGCCGAGAATGGATTTTACCTGGCCCTGTGCCTGCCAAACATAAATTCAACATGTTTCCCCTCCGCGCCGGCGACCCGGTTATTATGTACGGGGTGTGGGTAGGCAAGGCCAAAACGGATTTGCCTGCGGGCACACGTCTTTCCCCCCAAAATGTAAGCCATGCCACGGCCGAGGTGACGTTAAGAGCCGGCATTCGTGCCAGAGCATGGCAAGCCCCCGACGTGTCCCGCTGGAAAGACCGCGTATTCCTCGGCTATCACCGCTCCGACGGGCGGGTGGGAACGGCCAATCATTGGATTGTATTACCCATGGTGTTTTGCGAAAGCCGCAATCTGGCTGTCCTCAAAGAAGCCATGCGGGAGGCCTGGGGATATCAGAAACCTAAAATCTACACCCGCTTTGCCCGGCAGTTGGCCGAGCTATATCAGACAGGACATGCGCTAACCGAAATCCTTTCGGCATCGTTTGACGCTGATGAGCATTATGATCCGGGCAAACGCCTGTTCCCGAATATCGATGGCATTCAGTTTTTAAACCATACCGGAGGTTGTGGTGGCACACGCGATGATGCCCGTGCCCTCTGCGGTTTATTGGCCGGGTACATCACTCACCCCAACGTGGCCGGAGCTACCGTGCTTAGCCTGGGATGCCAAAATGCACAGGTGAGCATCCTGCAGGAAGAAATCCACCGGCGGGATCCGCATTTCAACAAGCCCCTCATCATCCTGGAACAACAGAAACTGGGGCTGGAGCAAACCCTGCTTGCAGAAGCTATCCGGCAAACCTTTGCCGGACTGGTCAAAGCTAACGAGATGCGGAGGGAGCCTGCGCCCTTGAGCAAACTTTGCATCGGCCTGGAATGTGGCGGATCAGACGGGTTTTCCGGCATATCGGCCAATCCGGCCATTGGATATACCTCTGATCTGCTTGTGGCCCTGGGGGGAAGCGTGATCTTGTCTGAATTTCCCGAACTCTGTGGGGTGGAGCAGGAATTGTGTGACCGGTGTGTGGACGAAGGCATTGCCCGTCGGTTTCTGGAGTTGATGCGTGCCTATCAGCGGAGGGCCGAAGCCGTGGGATCGGGTTTTGACATGAACCCTTCTCCTGGCAATATTCGTGACGGATTGATCACCGATGCCATGAAATCGGCCGGAGCCGCCAAAAAGGGTGGTACCTCACCCATAACCGATGTGCTGGATTATCCTGAAAGGGTAACAAAGCCTGGCCTGAATTTGCTGTGTACCCCGGGCAACGATGTGGAATCTACCACTGCGGAAGTAGCCGCAGGAGCTAATATCGTGTTGTTCACCACCGGATTGGGCACCCCTACGGGTAACCCCATCGTGCCGGTAATTAAAATTTCCAGCAACACGGCTTTGTTTGAGCGGATGCCCGACATCATTGACCTGAATGCCGGTACCATCATCGATGGCCAGGAAACCATTGAACAGGCGGGTTCACGCATCTTGGATTACGTTATTGCAGTTGCCAGTGGTGAAGCCGTCCCTGCAGCCGTGCGCAACGGGCAGGAAGATTTTATCCCCTGGAAAAGAGGAGTTTCCCTATGAAATGCAATGTTTTCCAGGATGTTCACGAAGCAAATTATGTTTTTCACCAGCCATAAATTATAAATAACCAGAGATGAGACGCTTTTTGGACGAAGATTTCTTATTGCACACCGACACGGCACGTTATCTGTATCACGAGGTGGCCAAGCAGATGCCGATCATTGACTATCACTGCCATTTACCAGTACAGCAGATTGCAGAGGATCATCAATTTGAGAATCTCACGCAGATTTGGCTCTACGGGGATCATTACAAGTGGCGGGCCATGCGCACCCATGGCGTGGATGAAAGTTATTGCACAGGCAATCAGCCAGACGAAGCCAAGTTTGAAAAATGGGCGGCTACGGTGCCCTACACCTTGCGCAATCCGTTGTATCACTGGACACATCTGGAGTTAAAGCGCTACTTTGGGGTAGAAGAATTATTGAACCCTTCCTCGGCACGGCGGATTTATGAAATATGCAGCAACTTGTTGCGCACCCCCGAATACCGGGTACGCAACCTGCTCCGCAAAATGCACGTGGCGCTCGTTTGCACGACCGATGACCCGGTGGATGATTTGCAATATCACCAGCAGCTGAAGGCAGAATTTGAAATTCCGGTGCTGCCGGCCTTCCGGGCCGATAAAGCCATGCAGGTGGCCGATCCTGCAGCTTTCAATCAATATGTAAACCGGCTTGAGGCGGCTGCCGATCATGCTATTGCCAGCTGGGGCGATTTCCTATATGCCCTCCACCAGCGGCATGATTATTTTGCGCAAATGGGCTGCAATGTGTCGGATCACGGACTGGAATACATCGACGTTGACGACGAAGCCAGTCCCGGGCGTTTGCAACAGATTTTCAACAAGATTCGTTCGGGCCATGCCCTGGATGGAGCGGAGCAAAGAACTTTTCGGGCAGCCCTGTTGCTGGAACTGGCGCAGTGGGATCATGAAAAAGGCTGGATCCAACAGTTTCACCTCGGGGCCCTGCGCAATACCAATTCCCGGCTCATGAAGCGCCTGGGCCCAGATACCGGATGGGATTCCATTGGCGATTACCCGCAGGCGTTAGCACTGGCCAAATTTCTGGATAAGCTCGACCGGCAAAATCGACTGGCCAAGACCATCCTGTATAACTTAAATCCGGCCGACAATGAACTATTTGCCACCATGGCCGGCAATTTTAATGATGGTTCCTTCCCGGGAAAAATTCAGTATGGTGCTGCCTGGTGGTTTTTGGATCAGCTCGATGGCATGACCCGCCAGCTCAATGCTCTATCGAACATGGGCCTCATCAGCCATTTTGTGGGCATGGTTACCGATTCGCGAAGCTTTCTTTCTTACCCCAGGCACGAATATTTCCGGCGGCTGCTATGCGATATTTTTGGCCGGGAAATCGAAAACGGCGAATTGCCCGACGATAGGGAATGGGTGGGCAAGATCATTCGGGATATCTGCTATTTCAATGCCCGCAATTATTTTAACTGGCAACACATTACGCCGGCACTGAGCGCCGAAGAAGTAGTAAGTTCTTAACATTCATGGGATTTTGAGCAGGGTTCAGGATAAATTTTGTAGTTTTCGCAATCGGTTGCGCATCAAATCCATACACTATGCATCCATCCGTTGAGGCATTATTTGATCTGACAGGTAAAACGGCATTGGTTACGGGTTGTAACAAAGGGATCGGCCGGGCCATGGCATTGGCGCTTGCCGGAGCAGGTGCAGATATCGTGGGCGTTTCGGCGTCTATGTTACGTTATGAGCAGGAACTCAGGGCAGCTATAAGCCAACTCGGCAGGAAGTTTACCGCTTACCAGGCCGATTTCTCGGACCGCCAACAGATCTATGCCTTTTTAGAAAAAATTGACCAACAGCATCCGCAAATTGACATCCTGGTCAATAATGCCGGTACCATTCGTCGCCATCCGGCAGCCCAGCATCCGGATGCGGATTGGGACCTGGTGATGGCCATCAATTTGGATGCACCTTTTATTTTAGCCCGGGAGCTTGGCAAGAAAATGATTGCCCGTGGGGCAGGAAAAATTATTTTCACCTGTTCGCTGTTGAGCTTTCAGGGGGGGATTCTGGTACCGGGATATGCGGCCAGCAAAGCAGGTATTGCCAGCCTGCTGAAAGCTTTAGCCAACGAATGGGCATCCAAAGGCGTTCAGGTAAATGGCATAGCACCCGGTTATATAGCTACTGATAACACGGCACCCCTGCGAGCAGATCCGGTGCGCAATCAGGCTATTTTAGACCGTATTCCCGCCGGGCGTTGGGGTCTTCCCGATGATCTGGCAGGCGCTACCATTTTTCTGGCTTCCAGGGCATCTGATTATGTGAATGGCACCATCCTGGTCGTCGATGGTGGATGGCTGGGCCGATAATCCAACTCAATTTTACTACTATGGAAATCAGATTTTCACGCAGTCCGGAAGAAACCACACACATGTCCACCCAGGAATTGCGGAAGCATTTTCTGGTGCAACATCTTATTCAGGACGATACGGTGCGATTGGTATATTCACACGAAGATCGTCTGGTGATTGGCGGTGCACGTCCCCTGACCAACCCGCTGGATTTACCTAATCATCCCGAGTTAAAAGCCGAATATTTTCTGGAACGGCGGGAATTGGGGGTGATCAATGTGGGCGGGCCGGGTGTAGTGCATGCCGACGGGAAATCTTTTGCATTGGATAAGTTAGATGCCGTGTAT
>JADGHY010000124.1 GCA_019683625.1 Thermoflavifilum sp.
TTTAAGATGTTTATGTTGCAGGAAAATGAACATTTGCAGGAGCAAAAATATAGCCAATCTTCCTTCCTTTATGCTATTGGGTTGCATAAATTTTGTTGCCTGGAGGCAAATCTCTTACCACATAACGAATTATTTTCCCTACTTTTAGCAGCCACATGGTTCATGTGTCGGATAATATCTTACAAGAACCAAGCCTCAGGCAAAATAAAAAAAATGTTTTTGCGTTAAATACCGGAAATCCAACGTGAAAAACCATGCGAACGAGATCAATTTTCTTATGGATGTGTGCAGCTGCAGCCACGGCCATGTTGCTGGGATCTTGCAGCTTATTTAAAAAGAAATATGAAAAGTCGGCTGTCACGGGCTGGGATTACAATAATCCCAAATGGGGAGGGTTTTATGTGGCCAAAAACAAAGAACAGCAAACGGGCCCGGGGCTGGTATTCGTGCAGGGGGGTACATTTACCATGGGAGCAACCGAGCAGGACGTAATGTATCAGTGGAATAATATCCCCCGGCGCGTTACCGTGTCATCATTTTATATTGATGAAACCGAAGTGGCCAATGTGCATTATCGGGAATATTTGTTCTGGTTGAATCGGGTATTTGGACAAACTTATCCGCAGGTATATTTGAAAGCGCTGCCCGACACCCTGGTATGGCGCAGCGAATTGGCTTACAACGAACCTTTGGTGGAATATTATTTCCGCCATCCGGCGTATAATTATTACCCCGTGGTGGGCGTGACCTGGGAACAGGCATCTGATTTTTGCAAATGGCGCAGCGATCGGGTAAATGAAAAATTGCTGATAGATGCCGGCATCCTCTCCATGCAGGATATTGACAATGAACAAGCCGATAATGTGTTTACTACAGGCGCTTATCTGGCAGGCCTCTATGAAGGTACCCCCGGAAAGATGGCCAATTCTCGGAAATCACCTTATCGGAATCCGGATGGAACACCCCGCAACATTACTTTCGAAGATGGTATTTTGCTTCCCAACTATCGGCTGCCTACAGAAGCTGAATGGGAATATGCTGCCTTGGCTTATATCGGCGAGAACCCTAATCCTTCCCGCAAAGAGGGGAAGCGAGGGGAAGAATTGATCATGAACCGAGAAATTTATCCCTGGTCTATCAATCCGAGCGGCCTGCGGGATCAGCGCAGAGGCAACTTTGAAGGTCAGTTTCTGGCCAACTTCAAGCGGGGATTAGGTGATAACATGGGCATAGCCGGTGGATTGAATGACCGGGCTTCTATTCCTGCCCCGGTGAAATCATTTTATCCGAATGCCTTTGGCATCTATAATATGGCAGGCAATGTGAGCGAATGGGTTGCGGATGTCTATCGCCAGCTCACTCCTTTGGATGCAGATGGGTTCAATTATTTCCGAGGTAATGTGTTCATGGATGTTTATCGCAATCCTCAGGGAGAATTTGAAAAAGATAGCCTGGGAAGGTTGAAAAAAATTGAGGAGCCCGACTCCATTGCCGCAAAACGCCTGAATTACCAAAGGGCCGACGTGCGCGATTACCTGGACGGAGATTCTCTATCGGGTGTCACCTACGGATATGGCATCACTTCCTTGATTAACAATGAAACCCGGGTGATTAAGGGCGGCTCCTGGAATGACCTGCCTTACTGGCTTTCTCCGGGCACCCGGCGATACATGCAGCAAAATATGGCCAGCAATACCGTGGGCTTCCGCTGCGCCATGGATCGGGTGGGCAGCCAGGAAGGCAATGGCTTCCGGACGGGCAACTATTTCCGCCAGCCCCGGCAAAAACGATAATCTCCTGACTCACTTCATTTTCAGGGCCTTTCCCGGTTGCGGAAAGGCCTTTATTTTTGTGCTCCTCCCGCTCTAAACAACATGATCCATGGTTTCCGTTTCCGAACTCTATGCCTGCTACCGCCAGCACCCACATATCCAAACCGACAGCCGGAAACTTCAACCGGGAGAAATATTTTTTGCCTTACAGGGCCCGCGTTATGATGGCCATCAGTTTGTTGCGGAAGTATTGGAAAAGGGGGCAAGTTATGTGGTGGTTCATCGACCCGAGGCCGTGATCAACGAGCGTTGCCTGCTGGTGGCCGACACACTGGAGGCCCTTCAGCAGCTGGCTCATCACCATCGGATGCAACAGAACATCCCTTTTCTGGCTATCGGGGGCTCAAACGGCAAAACCACCACCAAAGAACTCATTCATGCCGTGTTAGCCACTACTTACCAGGCTTATGCCACGCCCGGCAACTGGAATAACCACATCGGCATACCCCTCACCCTGCTGGGCATGCCTCCTGAAACCACTATCGCCATCATCGAAATGGGAGCCAACCACCTGGGAGAGATGATGCAATATTGCACTATGGTGAGCCCTACCCACGGCCTCATCACCAATATCGGCAAGGATCATCTAGAAGGCTTTGGCAGCCTGGAAGGTGTAAAAAAAGCCTACAACGAGCTATACGATTACTTGCGGCTTATTCATGGTGTGGCCTTTGTGTGCTACGACGATGCCACATTGATGGCGCTCAGCGAAGGCATCAGCAACCGACATACCTATGGCTCAACTGCCGAAGCTGAGGTGAGCGGCAGCCTGCTGCAGGCCAATCCTTTTCTGTCCCTGGACGTACGTGTGCATGGCCAACAGGCACATATACAAACGCAACTCATTGGCAGGTATAACTTTCATAATGTGATGGCCGCTGTGGCAGTAGGCGCCTTCTTTGGGGTGCCTCTTACCGAGATACAGGCCGGCATTGCCCGTTATGTACCCCGGAACAACCGTTCCCAATTGCTTGAAAAAGACGGCAATGTCTATATTCTGGATGCTTATAATGCTAACCCTTCCAGCATGAAGGCTGCCATAGAAAACTTTGCTGCCATGCCAGCCCGGAAAAAGATTTTGCTGCTTGGCGCCATGAAAGAGCTGGGAGAAGCTTCAGCAGCCGAGCACCAGGAACTGATTCGGCTCATAGATCAGTATTCCTGGGATCTGGTGGCCCTGGCAGGGGAAGAATTTGCCGGGCTTTCTCGTGATTACCTGTATTTTCCTGACACGGCTTCCCTGCGTGAATGGTGGAAGAACCAACACATTACCGATGCATATGTGCTGGTAAAAGGCTCACGAAGCCTGGCTATGGAACAGGTGGTTAACTAAACGATAACGATTGCGCATCCGTTTGAGTAAATGATCTAGCACTGAAACCTTTATCTTTTCATCCCCAATTGCCCGTTTAAACTTCTTTACCCATGACCGATATCTTGCAACAAAAACGTTTTCTATCGCTGGATGTGCTGCGGGGGCTCACCATTTGCTTCATGATCATTGTCAATACGGGAGCTCCCGGTGTGCAGGCTTATCCTCCGCTGGAACATGCGCATTGGTTTGGGTTCACCCCCACCGATCTGGTATTTCCCACCTTCATGTTTGTCGTAGGCAATGCCATGAGTTTTTCCATGCCTAAATATGTGCAACGCGGCCCTGCTGCTTTCTGGGGAAAGGTTGCCAAACGTACTGTCATCATTTTTCTGTTGGGATACCTGATGTACTGGTTCCCTTTTTTCCATTTCACCGACAGCGGACAATTCTCCTGGAAACCTTTTAGCCATACCCGCATCATGGGCGTATTGCAACGCATTGCCTTAGGATATTTTTTCGGCTCCATCATCGTGTATTATCTCTCCACCAGGGCTGTAATAATCCTGTCGGTCTTCCTGTTGTTGGGCTATTGGGCTATCCTGTACCTGTTTGGTGATCCTGCGGCGCCACTAAGCATGACAGGTAATGCGGTGCTGAAGCTCGACCGTTTTCTGTTCGGAGATAACCATTTGTATCATGGTGAGGGCATTCCCTTTGATCCCGAAGGTGTGTTGAGTACCTTGCCTGCCATTGTCAACGTGCTATACGGCTATCTTACCGGAAAATACATCCGGGAAAAAGGGACTTCCTACGAAACCGTAGCCCGGATGATGATTGCAGGCTCTTTGCTGGTATTTGTAGCCCTGTTTTGGAATTTAAGTTTCCCCATTGCCAAAAAACTCTGGACCAGTCCGTTTGTCCTTTATACCGTGGGGCTTGATCTGATAATCCTGGGTATCCTGATGTATGCGCTGGAATTGCATACAACGTTTCAGCAGCCAGCCTTCCGGAAGCTAAGTTATTTTTTTCTGGTTTTTGGCAGAAACCCCCTTTTTCTGTATCTCGTCTCAGAACTGTTGATTGAAATCTTTTGGATGATCCCCGTCGGGGATGATGACCTGCCTCAGTGGGTAAGTGATCATATTTATCAACGTATAGCCACGGGCGCTTTTGGTGGGTTGTTATATTCGCTGAGCTATATGTTGATTTGTTGGCTCATTGGCTACTGGCTTGACCGGCGGAAAATATACATTAAGGTTTAGCTTCTTAATCTGCATGCGCGTGGAGGTCTTTTACCGAGCCAAAGCCAATGGCATCCTTCAGAGGATGGGTATCGGTGAGCTCTACGGCTTTTATCAGTTTATCCGGGCCAAAGCGGTCTTTGATATCGTACACCGCCCGCATCAATTGTTGCTGGCGAACGGGCTCTTCAAACAGGCTTAATGGCACCAGCTCCTGGGGAATAAAATCGCTTACCGTTACCCCCATGGCGGTGAGCTGATCGTTGATCAGCGGTTCACAATGGTGGGCATGGATAAAATGTTCCATCCGCTGCCGGATGGCCTGCAGGATGCCGGTACCCTGCTGAACGGGATGGGGCAACCGAATCACCTGATGCCAGGAACGGGCATACTGGTAAGTAAATTGCACGGCCACTTCCCTGCAACAAACCTGCTGGCTCACCATACGCCTTTCCAGCGTCATACACAGGGCCACAAGCAGGTCGTGAAGCGATTGCAGGTGCTGGCGCTGGGCAGCCGAGATTTGCCGCATGGCCTGCATGGTCTTGTAAGGATGATCTAAGATATCTACTTCTGCAAAATTCAACCGATAATGCCAGTGCAGCCCTACGATACTTTGGCACACCCGCCGCAGGTGATGAGGCGAAGCATAACGCAGCTCCAGGGGCGTATGAATGCCTCCCTTCCGCAGCCGCTGAGCCATACGCTCACCAATACCCGGCAAGTCGGTCAAGGAGAGGCCTGCCAGGATCTGATCAATATTTGCCGGAGTAATCATCACCAGCCCGTCGGGCTTTTGCAGCTCGGTGGCTAATTTGGCCAAAAAAGCATTGGGGGCAATGCCAATGGAGCAGCGCAACCAGTCGCCCACTTGCTCGCGGATATCGGCCTTAATCCGCCTGGCCAAGGCCATCAAATCGGGATACACTATGCGGTAGCTTCGCAGATCCATGAGGGCTTCATCAATGCTTTTAGGAACCACCTCTTCTGCATATCGCCTGAGCACGTCCATGATGCGGATATGAAATTCCCGATACCGCTCGGGCCGCGATTCCAACGGCACCAGCTCGGGACACAAGCGCATGGCCTCCCGCAGCCGCATGCCTGTCTTCACGCCCCGCTGTTTGGCCTCAATAGAAGGCGCAATGACACAGCCATTTTCGCCCGTGTACACACAAACCCCCACCGGCCGGCCCCTCAGGTAATAATTGACCTGCTGCTCACAGCTGGCAAAAAAGCTGTTCATGTCTACAAACATCACATAGCCCTGATCAGGCCGGGTGTGCAGCGTATTCCGGTTCATTGTTTTGCAGCGTTTACACGGCCAAAATACTAAATATTTTAGCAAATTGTGCTCCGTGCAAACCAATCTGTTAAGATTTTCGTATTTTCTTCTACACGCATTGATCAAACAAGGCAAACATGGTAATTTTAAGATCGAACGCATATTTGTTCACCCTTTTAAATACAAGACCTATGATGACGAAAAAACACATGCTGGGCGGATTGATTGTAGCCTGCTTTAGTTTCCTGGCCCTCTCCGCTTCTGCACAAAAAGCCGTAACCGTAAAAGGTGAAGTCCTCGACATGAACTGCTACATGGCCAAAGGCGCTCATGGAGCCGGGCATGCCAGCTGTGCTAAAATGTGTATGAAAGGTGGTGCCCCTGCCGGATTGCTTACCAGCGATGGGAAAGTGTACTTGCTGGTAGAAAACCACGACAAGAGTGCGCCTTATGAAGAAGTGCGCAAGCACGCTGCCGAACAGGTGGAAGTAACCGGTACCGTGGAAAACAGAGGTGGTGTACAGGCGCTGGTAGTGGACAATGTGAAGGCCTCAGGTGGCAGCATGTGAAACCGCTTCCGGTTTTTGCTTTCAACGCCCGTCTGCATTCCGGCGGGCGTTTTTTATGATCTCCCTTCAGGGATCACTGCAAATGTGGCAATATTTGATGCCATCAGGTTAAAGGCAAAGCATGGATTTATAGGAGATTGTCGTATACTTGTGGCATGATGCCGGTAAAAAGG
>JADGHY010000125.1 GCA_019683625.1 Thermoflavifilum sp.
ACTGACTTGATTGGCACTGCTTTTCTGTATATAAACGAAATAAAATATGACTGTGGCCCATACCCAAGCTGAGTTTGCCTTGCCTGTACTGGATTTTGAAGCAGCCCGCAAACGGCTTAGCCCGGTAGTTTCCCATACGCCTCTCATGTACAACCAAAATCTTTCCCGTCGTTATCAGGCCAACATTTTCCTGAAACGGGAAGACCTGCAGGTGGTACGGTCGTACAAGATTAGAGGAGCTTTTAACATGATGAGTGCGCTTCCGCAAGCCACCCTGCAACGGGGCGTGGTATGTGCCAGCGCCGGAAACCATGCCCAGGGCTTCGCCTATTCCTGTGCCCATCTTCAGGTGAAAGGGGTGGTGTTTATGCCTTCCCCTACACCCAAGCAAAAGATTCACCAAGTGAGCATGTTTGGAGACCGATGGATTGATATCCAACTCATTGGCGACACATTTGATGATTGTCAGTCAGCAGCTCTCGCCTTTGCCGAAACGCATCACATGACCTTTATTCCCCCATTTGAACATCCCCAGATCATAGAAGGACAAGGTACCGTGGGCTTGGAAATCCTGGAAGATCTTCCGGATGTTGATTTCATCTTTATTCCCGTGGGTGGGGGTGGTCTTGCCTCGGGTGTAGGATTAGCTGTCAAACCACATCGCCCCCAGGTAAAACTCATCGGTGCTGAACCCGAAGGTGCACCTTCCATGTTGGAAGCCTTTCGCGCAGGCTATCCCGTAAAGCTTCATCATATTGACAACTTCGTAGATGGCGCCGCCGTGAGACAAGTGGGCGAACTCACGTTCCAGATATGCCGGCGGATGCTCGATGACATGATACTCGTGCCGGAAGGAAGAATATGCTCCACCATCCTGCGATTATATAACGAAGAGGCCATGGTGGTGGAACCGGCAGGTGCATTGGCCATTTCGGCCCTGCCCGATTTCAGGGAAATAATCAAAGGCAAGAATGTGGTATGCATTGTAAGCGGAAGTAACAATGATATTGACCGCATGCAGGAAATCAAGGAACGTTCGTTGTTGTATGAAGGATTAAAACATTATTTCATCATCCGGTTTGCCCAACGGCCGGGTGCACTCCGCGAATTTGTCAATGAAGTACTTGGCCCAAATGATGATATTGTGCGATTTGAATACATGCAAAAACATCATAAAGAAACTGGCCCTGCGCTGGTGGGCATTGAGTTAAAAGATCCCCGCGATTATGAATTGTTGATTGAGCGGATGCGCAAAAGACATATTCAGTTTACCGAACTGAATAAAGACGATACCCTGTTTGGATTTATCGTGTGATGATGCTTATCTGGCTTATGTATATGCAGCTGTGAGCAATATGGTCTGGGCTTTGATTTCAGTTGAAATCACCTTATTGGCTTAATTGCAACCGCATATTTATCCGGGCATTATCCTGAACAACACCACAATGCTGTTTTATTTCAATTCAAAGCTTGCTGCTTGTACATCGCGGCTGTTCCCACCCACAAATACTTCAAATGGGCCGGGCTCATAGCGATAGTGCATTTGCTTATCGTAAATCCGCAAATCATCGGCGGTGAGCCGGAAAGTTACTGTCTTGCTTTCTCCTTTTTTCAGAAACACCTGTTGAAAGGCTTTCAATTGCTTTACCGGTTGTGTGACATCGGCCACCAGATCCCGGATGTAGAGTTGCACGGTTTCGGTACCATCATATTGGCCGTCGTTGGTAACCTGCACTTGCACATGCAAAACATCACCAGGCATGAGCACCTTTTTATCCAAATGAAGCGGGCTGTAGCTGAAATGGGTGTAGCTTAATCCATATCCAAAGGGATAAAGCGGGTCATTGGGAATATCCAGATAACGGGAAGTCCATTTTACTTCTGGGTTTCCGGGCCTTCCGGTGTTTTTATGATTATAGTAAACGGGAATCTGACCAATGGCATAGGGGAATGACATCGTGATTTTGCCCGAGGGATTGTAATCGCCAAACAGCACATCGGCAATGGCATGACCTGCTTCTGTGCCTAAGAACCAGGTTTCCAGGATAGCGGGAATATGGGCATGTTCCCAGGTAAGCACCAGTGGCCGGCCGTTGGAAAGCACCAGCACAATAGGTTTGCCGGTGGCATAGACAGCCTTCAATAAATCGCGCTGAGGTTCAGGAATATGAATATCGGCTCTGGATGCAGCTTCCCCACTCATGCCGGCCGATTCGCCCAGGCAAAGGATCACCACATCGGCTTTTCGGGCAGTGGCCACGGCTTCGCGGATGAGCTGCTGGGGCGAAAGAGGAGAAGGATGAATATCGGCGCCAAAGGCATTGAGTTGGCGCAACATGGCTGTATCGTCTATGATATTGGCTCCGAGCGCATATAATACCTTTGCACGGTTGCCCACTGCTTCGCGGATGCCTTGCAAAATGCTTACGGCCTTATGCCAATCGCCTGCACCAGACCAACAGCCAATCATATCGCGTGGGTCGTTGGCCAGTGGACCGATCACGGCTATGGTGCCCGTTTTCTTGAGGGGTAACAGCTGACGATCATTTTTGAGCAATACGATCGACTTTCTAGCCATTTCCCGGACAAAAGTCAGTTTATCCGGGCTCATGATTTCTCTTTCTGCCCGGGCTTCGTTGATGCGGTTGAAGGGATCCTGGAATAAGCCCAGTTTATATTTGGCAATGAGCACGTCGCGAACGGCCTGGTCTATGGCATCTTCGCTGATCTGGCCTTCCTGTACCAGTGTTTTCAGGGTATGCACATAAGCCAATCCCTGCATATCCATTTCTGCCCCTGCCTGGAAAGCGAGCTTGCTGGCGGCTGTGGTATCAGCGGCTATGCCATGGTTAATCAATTCGGGAATGGCATCATAGTCGGTCACCACAAAGCCTTTAAAATGCCATTGGCGGCGCAGGAGGTCTGTGAGCAGCCAGGAATTAGCTGTGGCAGGAATGCCGTTGATTTCGTTGAAGGCGCTCATCACAGAGCCTACGCCGGCTTCCACTGCTGCACGATAAGGCGGAAGATAATCTTCAAACATGCGCCTGCGGCTCATATCCACCACATTGTATTCACGACCGGCTTCCACGGCCCCATACAGGGCATAATGTTTCACGCAAGCCATCACGCTGAGGCTGTCGTCCAGGCTATTTCCCTGATAACCTTTCACAAAAGCCCGGGCAATCAACGAACCCAGATAGGGATCTTCGCCTGCGCCCTCGGCCACACGCCCCCAACGTGGATCACGGGCAATATCTACCATTGGTGAAAATACCCAGTTCAGCCCATCTGCTGCGGCTTCGGTGGCGGCCAAGCGTGCAGCATGTGCGATGGCAGCCGTATCCCAGCTGCAGGCCATGGCCAGCGGTATGGGAAATATGGTTTTGTGACCGTGAATCACATCAAAACCAAATAATAAGGGAATATGCAATCGGGAACTATCTACAGCCAATTGTTGCAGCCGGCGTACATAGTTAGGACCAAAGGCATTGAAAATGCCTCCACAACGGCCTGCTTTAATGTCGTCCATATATGCTTTTCGCATCGTAGGGCCGGTGATAGCCATGTCGCTCGTGAGCAGATTCAGCTGTCCAATCTTTTCATCGAGTGTCATTTCACCAATGAGATGATTCACAAAAGCATACATGGCCGAATCACCGGATTGCTGGGCATAGGCGGGCATCAGCCCTAAAAGGCAAAAAACAAAAACCACATATTTCCTTATCATAGCATTCTTAGTTTATCTTTTATCAAAAAACCGGTCAAAGATAGGGTGCAGTCCAGAAAAACAACACGTTTCTTCAAAAACATCGATGGGCTAATAATTTGTCTCAGGCGCCCCAATGGGTATTTGGAAAAGAAATTTATGATGATTTGTGGGCAGAAAGATTGGGCAGGCTTTTTTTCAATAGGGCAATCTGTCCGATATGATACGTGTCGTGCTGCATGACCCCTTTAATCAAGTGCAGGAAGGTATAATTTCTGCCTTTTACTTTTGTGTGCAAAAGTGAATCATCGGCAATTTCCAATGCAGAGATAATCTGTTGTTGATTAGCCTCTAAGGCATTCAGTAAACTTGTCCAGGCTGTTGAGGGATCAGGATCAATACGGGTCCAGTCGAAGCTTTCTTTTTGTTTCACCACAAAATCCTCATCGCCATGCAGGCGCCGGTTGAGGAGTTCCCGCCAGGCCAGAATATGGGCCGTGAGCTCGGCAATACAATGAGCTTCCGGTATGGGGCGGTGAAAAACCTGCGCCGGATGGACATCCAGAAGAATTTTTCGCATGCTGTCACCATACCAGGGAGTGCCCGCATAGAGGCTTTTCATGTCGCGGATCAGCACTTTCAAAGTTGCAGGAGTAGATTTCAATTTTTTCATGTGTTTTTTGGGAAAACAACATCATTGTTGATCGCACAAGGTAAAATAAACGCCAATCACCTGCAAGCCTGTTTAGAAAAAAATATTGCATTTAATCAACTACGGGAGATGCAGTGGCAGCAGATGAGCTGAGTGCTTTGTTCACGGCAGGAGCCACTTCTGTGCCCAATAGTTCAATGGAGCGCATCACGGTACGATGAGGCAGAGTGCCTACAGAAATCTGCAATAGAAAGCGATTGTGGTGAAAAATTTCGTGTTGGTATAAGATTTTTTCCACAATTTGTTGCGGACTGCCTACGAAGTTGGCTCCCCGCAGGGAAACGGAGAAGGCAAATTGTTCCCGCGTCATAGGCGGCCAGCCGCGTTCCCGTCCGATACGGTCCATCATGAGTTTAAACGCCGGGAAGGCTTGTTCAAAAGCCTTTTGGGAATCATCGGCAATGAGTCCGTGTGAGTTGATGCTGAGCGGAAGTGCAGGATGGCCGGCTCGTTGAGCAGCTTCCCGATGGAGGGCAGCCAGATAGGAAAACCTTTCGGGCAAGCCGCCAATGATGGCTATAGCCATGGGCAGACCCAGGTTTCCAGCCCTGACGGCCGACTCGGGCGTTCCGCCCACGGCAATCCATACGGGCAAGGGCTGCTGAATGGGGCGGGGATACACGCCCTGGTTCTGAAGCGGAGGCCTGAATTGTCCCGACCAGGTGATTCGCTCTTCTGCCCTAACTTTGAGCAACAGATTGAGCTTTTCTTCGAATAAAGCATCATAATCTTTTAAATCGTAACCAAACAAGGGGAACGATTCAATAAATGAACCACGGCCTACCATCAACTCTGCTCTTCCACCCGATAGCAAATCAACTGTAGCAAATTGTTCAAACACCCGGATGGGATCGTCGGAACTCAATACCACCACGGCAGAGCTTAGGCGAATGTGGCGGGTGCGCATGGCAGCAGCACCCAGCACCACGGCCGGTGCTGAAACGGTAAAATCGGGCCGGTGATGCTCGCCTACGGCAAATACATCGAGCCCCACCTGATCGGCCAGCTCCACCTCCTCCATCAACCGGCGCAGGCGCTCGGCCGGACTGATCAGCTGCCCCGTTTCAGGATCCACTGTGCGTTCACCAAAAGTATAAATCCCGATTTCCATATAATTTCTGTTGCAACAAATTTAAACATTTTTTGATATGGTTTATCTCCAAACAAAAGAAATTTACCGTCATGTGGAGGACAGCTCGTTACAGGAACAGCAGGTTGATGGTTACTGGAAACAAACCTAAAGCCTAAAGCAGCAAACCCACAACAGTTAATGCATGCGATCACCGCGTACAGGTAAACGGGCAATGATGGCGGCCTCCCATTGCAACCATTGCTGCCAGCGGGCCTTCACACGGGCGGCAGGCAGATAAGTTTCCGCCAGGCGAATGAACAAACGATAATGTCCGGCTTCGGATTCCATGAAACGCTGATAGAAGTTCCGCCAGTAAGCATCTTCCAGGCCTTCGCTCAGCAGGCGGAAGCGTTCGCAGCTCCGCGCTTCAATCAACGCACAGATCAACAGTTGATCCAGCAAACGACCTTTTTCATCTCCACCTTTTTGCTGAAGCGGCATCAAGGCATTGACATAAGCATCGGGTCGCTGCCGACCCAGCGGAATCTGTCGTTTGCGCATCTCGGCCAACACCATCCTGAAATGCCCCCATTCCTCCGTCACCACCGGTGAGAGCGCATCCACAAGCTCGGGATAATGAGGATACCGCTGAATAAGCGAAATACACTGGGTGGCAGCTTTTTGTTCGCAATAAGCATGGTCGGTAAGAATTTCTTCCAGGGAAATAGCTGCCAGATTCACCCATCTTGGATCCGTTGGCAATTGCAACCCTAACATATGGCAAAGAAAAATAAATTTTAGGCATCATCTTCACCCGTGTTATTGTCCCCTCGTAAAAGCAAGGCTTGGGCCTCTTGCACGGGCTGATCAACGCAATAACCCAAAAAGC
>JADGHY010000126.1 GCA_019683625.1 Thermoflavifilum sp.
TCCACCTGTAGTCCGCCGGGTACAGGGCGTGCGGTATGTGGACAAATGCTGGGGTCTAATCCGTCAATGTCAAAACTTAAATATACTTTTTCGGGTAATGGCGCAATGATTTGCTCGCAGATCTTTTCCCAGCTAAGGCCCCGGTATTGCATTTCCAGGATTTGCTTATTAAAAAATGTGGTGATGCGATGGGGTTGTTCAGTAAGGAAAAGCCATTCTTCTTCGATAAAATCGCGAGCTCCTACCTGCACCAGTTGTATCACGCCCGGGATATGATCCAGCACCTTTCGCATCACGCTTCCATGAGAATGGGTAAATCCCACATAAGTTTCCCGCAGGTCGCAATGGGCATCGATTTGCAAGATGCCAAACCGCGGATATTTTTCACTCATGGCCCTGATGTAGCCTAAGGCCGTGCTGTGATCCCCACCCAGCAACACCACATCTTTTCCTTTTTGCAGCAAGCCGCGCGTCTGGTCATATACCCAGGTGTTCATCTGTTCACATCCATTGTTCACATCCTGAAGCGTTTTCTGCATGAAGCTATTTTCAGCCAGGTTGCCTCCGTCCATTAGAAAATTCAGGTACAATTCGGCTTCCTTACGCAGATAATCGCTGCGCATCAGCAGGGATTTACTTACGGGCTGCATGGCAATACCCCGTTTCCAGCCGGCATGTTCATCAATAAGATTTACATGCACGCGTTTGCTGGCTTTCAGGATATGTTCCGGACTGCGGGCAGTACCCGGGTGATGGGGGAGGGTAACTTCCCATGGGACGGGCAAAATAATCAGTTGGGCCGATTGTTCATCGAATGGTAAGCCGAAGATGTTGTCTTTGCTGAACTGAGCAGGTTGAGGCGCGGCTGTCATAAATCCATACCCTGATTTAGAAGGGTAAAATTAGGTAGCATCCGGCAATAGATAGCGCTTTTGCAGATCTTCACATCAATAAAAATTTTAGGAATTATTTTTTGTTTTTAAAATATTTTATTAAGTTTACGTCAATAAACCATTAACAAAATATAATCTGATAATCATTTAATAAAGTGGAAACATCTTTTTCAAAAGAAACCCATAGAATACGAAGTGGAATTGAAAAGCAGGTGATTCAATATTTGTACATAGATCGGGAGCTGTCCTGTGCGGCCTTGAGCGAGCGCATTGATAAAAGTGTGCCCATGGTCATGCATGCGCTGAATCAGCTCATGAAAGCTGGCTGGGTACATTCGGCAGGGTATGCGCCTTCCACGGGGGGCAGAAAACCGCTGTTGTATAGCCTGGTGCCGGGGGCGCAGTACATCCTGGCAGTGGCTATGGATCAGCTGTTTACCCGGATTCAGGTGCTCGATTGGTTGCACCAGCCTGTAACAGCGTTGGAAACCCTTTCTCTTCCCCTGCACGATAACGACCAGGCAACAGATATGCTCATAGCGGCTATTCAGAAGCATCTGCAGGCTTCGGCTATCGAAAAAGATAACATTTTGGGTATAGGCATTGGCATGCCCGGTTTTGTGCATATTCCCAAGGGCGTGAATTATACTTTCTTGCCTGCACCAGATGGAGAAAGCCTGAGAAGTTATCTGGAAAAACAGCTGGAATTGCCGGTGTGGATTGATAATGATTCGAGCCTGATTGCCCTGGCCGAATTGCGGTTTGGGATGGCCAAAGGGCGTAAGCATGTGATGGTGATCAATATTGGCTGGGGAACGGGTTTAGGCATGATTGTAAATGGTTCGCTGTTTCGCGGGCATACCGGCTATGCAGGTGAGTTTAGCCATATTCCCATATCGGACAATAAAATATTATGTGAATGTGGCAAGAGGGGGTGCCTGGAAACGGAAACTTCCCTGTTGCTTTTGGCCGAAAAGGCCAAGGAAGAGATCAAACAGGGAAAAGTTTCGCAGCTTTCCACATTGTTTAAGGCCAATATGCATGCCGTAGATGCCGTGCTGGAAGCAGCAAACAATGGAGATGAGTATGCCATTGAGCTGCTTTCCGAGGTGGGTTATAAGCTGGGCAAAGGCATAGCTATTCTCATCCATATCATGAATCCGGAATTGGTTGTGCTTAGCGGCCGCGGAGCCAAGGCAGGAAAAATTTTACTGGCTCCCATTCAACATGCCCTGAATAAATATTGCATTCCCCGATTGTTGGAGAACACGGAAATCGCCGTGTCGAAATTAGGTTTTGAAGCCTCATTGATCGGTGCAGCCAATCTGGTCATGGAAAACCTGTTTGAATTGAGTTAGCAGATTAGTCATACAAAAAACAAATAACCCATTTTTAACCATTTTAAAAGGATCATTATGCACACAAAAGCATGTTTACTCCTCATGGTATGCACTATTGCCCTTCAGCTCGCTGCCTGGGCACAGCAGCAGGTGAGTGGGGTGGTGATTGGAGAAAACAACACCCCTGTGCCTTATGCCAGTGTACGCATCTCAGGCACCAATCGTGGAACGACCACCGATGAAAATGGCAATTTCATTCTGAATGTAAAGCCTGGAGATACGCTACTTGTGACCAGCCTGGGGTACAGACAACAGAAGCTTCCCGTCCAGGAAACTACCCGCAACATACGGATTGTGTTGGTTCCCACGGCAAGAGGGTTAAATGAAGTCGTTGTCACTGGTCTGGGTGTCAGGCGGGAAGAAAAAAAGCTGGGATATTCCGTTAGCCAAGTATCGGGTGAAGACATCCAAAGGGCAAATGTGGTGGATCCCACAACGGCGCTACAAGGTAAGGTGGCCGGTGTATTCATCAATACGGGCACGGGTGGCCCCACGTCCAGCAATCGCATAATCATTCGCGGAAATACCTCACTGGATCCAAACAATCAGCCTCTTATCGTGGTAGATGGGGTGATTGTGGATGACCAGCCTACCGGTGCCGGGCAATGGGGAAGTTCACAGGATTTTGGAAATCAATTGAAAGATATTAACCCTGATGATATTGCTTCAATTACGGTGTTAAAAGGTGCTGCAGCTTCTGCACAATGGGGCTCAAGGGCTACCCATGGAGTGATTTTGATTACGACTAAAAAAGGCAGATCGGATAAAAAAATCGGGGTGACCGTTAGCCACACCGAACAATGGAGCCAGGTATTTAAGTTTCCCGATTACCAAAATGAATTTGGTGCGGGTTGGACGTTCGGACTGGATTCTTTTGTGACGGATCCCAATACCAACCGCCCGCAGATTGATCCCAGCTGGGGCTACTGGAGCTTTGGCCCGAAGATGAACGGACAAACCGTAGAAGATATGGATGGCCATCTGCAGAAATTTGCACCCAACAATCCCAAAGATGCTTATCAGACAGGGCGTTTCGTGAATACCAACGTGGCCATTGATGGCGGTAATGAACAAACGACTTTCAGGCTATCATTTTCCAATCAGCACAACTTAGGTATTGCGTATGGCAACACCTTTACCCGCAATAATATTAACCTCAATGCCACCCAAAAGTTGGGCAAGATAGTGGATATCAATGCCAACGTGAACTTTGTCCGTAGCGATGCCTTGAATCCGGCACGTGATGGAGGCAATGATAACCTGCTATTCATGATGTCGTATGCCGTTCCGCGCACTTATGATATCAATTATTACAAAACCCATTTTATTGATTCCGTAAATGGCGGAAGAAACAAGGTAGATGATAATTATTATGGATTGACCGGATATTGGTTTAATTTGTATAAAAACAATGCAGAACAGAAAGAAGATAATCTGCGTTCTTCACTGGAGATGACGGTGCATGCCACTTCCTGGCTTGATTTTCACCTGAATGGTTATGCCAATAATTTTTATACCACCTATACCAACAAGCAACTTGGGCAGGATGCGAATTTTTCTGGCGGATATTATGAAATCAACAAAGGCACACATGATAACTACCGCTTGGTGGCACAGGCTGAATTGCACAGGGCTTTTCGGAATTGGGATGCCGATCTGATTTTAGGTACAGAAACATACAGCGATAAACAACAATCTGTGGATGCCCGAACAGATGGCGGATTAATTATTCCCGGAAAATTTACGCTTTCCAATTCAGTAAATCGTTCACTTTCCTATGAAGGTTATTCCAATTACAAATTGAATTCGGCCTATGCTTTTCTCACCTTGGGATGGAATTCGCAACTCTATCTGGATCTGACGGCCCGAAATGATTGGTCATCGGCACTCACATACCCAGATGGGCATGGCAACAACAGCTATCTTTATCCTTCGGCCAGTGCTTCATGGATCTTTTCCCAAACCTTTCATCTGCCCAATTATATCAGCTTTGGCAAGTTAAGGGCTTCATTTGCCCAGGTGGGCCGGGATATTGGGCCCTATTTCAGTTCCAGCGGGCTCACCTATCATTTCTCCCAAAACTATCAGGATTATCGGGGCAATAATATCCCTATCTATGAATTTAATGGCAACAATCTGGGTAACCTCAATATCAAACCTGAAATCATGACTGCTGTTGAGTTTGGATTGAATATGCAATTTTTGCAAAACAGAGTGGGTTTTGATTTGAGTTATTATAAAGACAATACCCGAAATCAGGTATTATCCTTACAGGTTGCACAGGAAACAGGGGTAGCCAACCGAACCATCAATGCGGGCAATATTCAAAATGCAGGAGTGGAATTATTGATTACGGCTAAACCCATTGAATCCAGAAACTTCTCCTGGAACCTGAGTTTGAATTATACCCACAATGAAAACAAAATCATTTCTCTGGCACCAGGCGTGAATTTGTATGTGCTTGAATACGGACAGGGCGTGGATCTGGAATCAGTGGCCATACCTGGTCAGGAATATGGTACCATTTACACCAAATATGATTATGCAAAATACCAGGCTTTGGACGATAAGGGCAATCCTGTTGCTGATCCGAACAATGGCAAGAAAGTCTTGTATCCCACAACAGATTATTTAGGCAATCCGGCCGCACGTTTCAGAAGAACCAACGATTATCAGGATCAGGGATATGTGAAGATTGGCACTTCTCAACCCAAGTTCTATTACGGCTTTATGAATGATTTCCGTTACAAAAATTTCTCCTTGCATATTGCATTGGATGGACGTGTGGGTGGGAATATTGTTTCGGCTACATACGATTATGGCTATGCATTTGGCAACTGGAAAACCACGCTTTTTGGCAGGGATAAGGCGCATGGCGGTGTGGAACGAAAAACATTCGACCAGGCCGGAAACGTAACGGGTGTGTACTATGATGGCATCATTCCCGATGGCGTGTTTCAACAAGGCAGCAAAGTTACCGATCCGCAGGGTGTGCAACATGATGTCACGGGCATGAGTTATCAGGAAGTGGTGGATAAAGGCTGGATCCAACCCGTTAGTGCCTTGTATTATTATTACAGCTTAGGCAGCTGGGCCGCCGGCATTCGCACCACAGGCCTTGCTAAAAACGACTGGCTGGCTTTAAGGGAAATATCTATTGGTTATCAATTGCCTTCATACCTGGCCAACAAGCTGAAGCTGAACAGCCTTCGGTTGATATTGGTGGGTCGTAATCTGGGATATCTGATCAACAAGTTGCCGGCTCACATCAATCCCGAAGGATTATATAACAGCAATGCCGGTAATGCATTTGAATATGGCGGGCTTCCCTTTGTGCGAAATTTTGGCTTCACCATTCAGGCAGGCCTTTGATTTCATCATGTTAACATGCATTTATTCTCAATCAAAAATATGCGAGATATGAAACTACAATATAGCACATCTTTTCTCACCCTCAGTTTGCTATGTGTGGGATTATGCTTTTCATCCTGTACCAAAAATTTCGACAGCATCAACACCAATCCGGAAGATGTGGTCACGGTATCAACGGAGTCTTTATTCGCCCGGGCATGCTTAGGTGCAACCAATGGACCCGGGGCCGATTTCCAGCAATATTATGATGTGTATCGGGACGTGAATCCGTGGATGGAACTGTGGGTGAACAATGGCGGAAATCCGGCTGCTTTTAATGAAGTAGGAGCCAACTTTAATTACCGGTATGGTATTTACTACGGAAATGTGGGCAATTATCTGGCCGATATCATGCATAAAATCAATACCATGTCGGATGCGGATAAGGCTAAATATCAGAACGAGTTAGCCATTGCCCAGATATTGAATGTGTACTATGCCTGGTATGTTTCTGATATCAATGGTGATATTCCCTACACAGAGGCATTTCAGTTGCGTTACGGGGGCACCGATCAACCCAAATATGATTATCAGGATTCGCTTTTTGCCATCTGGGATAGCCAGCTCAAGCAGGCGGTGAGTATGTTGAAATCCGGCAACAGTGCTCAGCAAGCCAGTTATGGTAATTATGATTTGTTTTACTATGGAGATGTGAGCAAATGGATAAAAGCAGGC
>JADGHY010000127.1 GCA_019683625.1 Thermoflavifilum sp.
GAAAAATTGAGCGCAAAGTTACGACTGATTATAACGAATTTGCAAGCAAAAAGGTAATAGGAATATCATTTTTTATGAATTTTCTAACAATGATTGATTTCCGAAGCGACACCGTAACCAAGCCCACTCCGGGTATGCTCGACGCCATGATGAAAGCCGATGTGGGCGACGACGTCTGGGGTGAAGATCCCACGGTCAGGAAACTGGAAGAACAGGTGGCCGGTTTGCTGGGAAAAGAAGCGGGATTGTTCTGCCCTTCCGGCACCATGACCAATCAGATCGCTGTGAAAATCCATACCCAGCCCGGCGATGAGGTGATCTGCAGCGAGCTGGCACATGTGTATCAGTATGAGGCTGGCGGAATGGCTTTCCATTCGGGAGTGCAGGCTCATACGCTTCCGGGAAACCGGGGCATGATCACAGCCGAACAAATCCGGGAAGCCATTCAGCCGGATGATATTCACAAGCCTATCAGCAGACTGGTATGTATTGAAAATACCGTGAATCGCGGTGGCGGCTGCTGTTATCATCTGGAGGAGCTGCAGCGTATCCATGCGCTTTGCCGGGAACGTGGACTGGCCTTGCATCTGGATGGCGCCCGGCTATTTCATGCATTGATCGCACGCGGAGAACAACCCGAGCAATATGGCGTGTTGTTCGATACGGTTTCCATTTGCCTAAGCAAGGGGCTGGGCTGCCCGGTGGGTTCTGTGTTGGTGGGTAGCCGGGACCTGATTCAGAAGGCCAGGCGAGTGCGAAAGCTTATGGGCGGCGGCATGCGCCAGGCAGGATTCCTGGCGGCCGCAGGATTGTATGCCCTCGAACACCATATTCACCGGCTGGCAGAAGATCACGACCATGCCCGCCAACTGGCAGCTGCACTCGCTGAGCATCCCGCTGTGGCTTCCTTGTTGCCCGTGGAAACCAATATCCTGATTTTCGAGCTGAAACCACCCCACACGGCATCATCCTTCGCGGCATTCATGCGGGCTCATCAGATTTTAGTGCACCCCATCGGTCCTCGCTCCATTCGCATGGTTACCCATTTGGATATTCATCCCCCAATGGTAGCGCATACGCTGGAGGTCATCCGCAGCTTTCCGGAGGCATAGCCTTTTTCTGCAAGAAACGTCCATGCTTGCTTTTCATGTGCTTTGCAGCTATTTAGCACATCAAACGGTATTTTTGCAACTATGGAAATAGCCAAGACCTATCAGCCTAAGACCGTCGAAGCAAAATGGTATGCCCGCTGGCTTGAGAAAGGATATATGCATTCAACGCCCGACCAACGCCAGCCTTATACCATCGTGATTCCCCCGCCTAATGTAACGGGAGTCCTGCACATGGGACATGCCCTGAATGAAACCATCCAGGATATCCTTATCCGCCGCGCCCGTGCAAAAGGATATAATGCCTGTTGGGTACCAGGGGCCGACCATGCCTCTATAGCCACAGAGGCCAGGGTCGTGAACCAGCTGAAAACACAGGGTATCCGGAAACAAGATATTGGCAGAGAAGCTTTTCTGCAACATGCCTGGGAATGGAAAGAAAAATATGGCGGCATCATATACGAGCAACTGAAAAAACTGGGCTGCAGCTGCGACTGGCAGCGCACCACCTTCACCCTGGATAACGAATATTCCAGAGCCGTGATCAAAGTATTTGTGCAGCTCTATCGCGAAGGCCTTATTTACCGCGGCCAACGGATGATCAACTGGGACCCCGCAGCCCTTACGGCCCTGAGCGATGAAGAGGTGGAGTATCGCGAAGTGGAATCTAAGCTCTACTATGTGCGCTATCCTCTGGAAGATAACACCGGTTTCATCACCATTGCCACTACCCGACCGGAAACCATCCTCGGCGATGTGGCCATTGCCGTGCATCCCGAAGATCCCCGCTATCAACGGCTGATTGGAAAACATGCCAGGGTACCGCTCATCGACCGACGCATCCCCATCATTGCCGATTCTTATGTGGATCAAAGTTTTGGAACCGGTTGCCTGAAAATTACTCCGGCACACGACCCCAACGATTATCAAATAGGCATCACCCACCATTTGCCCAGCATAGACATCCTGAATCCCGATGGTACCATGAGCCCTGCAGCTCAGCTATTCGTAGGTGAAGATCGTTTCACCGTGAGACAGAAGATGGCCGATTTGCTCCTGGAAAAAGGTTTTCTGGCAAAAACCGAATCAATCGTCCACAAGGTGGGATTTTCCCAACGCAGCAACGCCGTAGTGGAGCCCCGCATCTCCACCCAATGGTTTTTGAAAATGAAAGATCTTGCAAAACCTGCTCTGGATGCGGTATTGAACAGGCAGATTCAGATTCATCCCGAAGAGCGCTTTCTCAATACCTACCGGCATTGGATGGAAAATGTGCAGGATTGGTGCATTTCGCGTCAGTTGTGGTGGGGCCATCGGATCCCGGCCTGGTATGATGAGCAAGGGGAAATCTATGTTGCGGAAACCGAAGCAGAGGCCTATGCCCTGGCCCGGGAACGTAATGCCCACAAGGAAGTCCAACTGCATCAGGACGAAGACGTACTGGACACCTGGTTTTCTTCCTGGCTCTGGCCTATTGAAGTGTTTCGAGGCATCACCCAGCCGCAAAACGCCGAATGGCGATATTATTATCCTACCACGGTGCTGGTGACCGGACAAGATATTATCTTCTTCTGGGTAGCCCGCATGATCATGGCAGGCTTGCATTTTACCGGTGAGATTCCTTTCCGGCATGTATATTTCACGGGCATGGTGCGCGATAAGCTGGGAAGGAAAATGAGTAAATCGCTGGGTAATTCACCCGATTTGTCTCAACTTATCGATGAATATGGTGCCGACGCCGTGCGTTTTGGCATCATGATCTCCTCCCCGGCAGGCAATGATTTGCTGTTCGATGAAAAAGGATGCGAACAAGGTTTGCATTTCTGCAATAAGCTCTGGAATGCGCTACGGCTCATCAAAAGCTGGGAATCAAAAGCCACCTCGCAACCCGCATCCGCTGGCGAATTCCCCATCAAATGGTTTCAACATCGCCTGCAAGCTTTTCTCCGGCAAACGGAAAGCGATTTTGAGCAATTTCGCCTCAGTGAAAACCTGAAGAGTTTGTATAGCCTTATCTGGGAAGACTTTTGCAGCACCTACCTGGAATGGATGAAACCCGCTCCAGACGCTGCAGGAATCCAAATCACGAAATCCTATTTCGAAACCCTCCTGCAATTGTTGCACCCCTTCATGCCATTTATCACTGAAGAAATATACCATCTGCTCTCCCCACATGATCCGGAAGATCACCTGATCATCAAACCCCTGCCTTCTGCCGGCGATATTGATGAAAACATCGTACAGCAAGGACTGCTCTTGAAAGAAATCATTGCCAGCGTAAGGCAACATTTGCAGATGCATCAGGTGAAAACCAAACAATCGCTTGAGTTGTGGATCCAAACTTCACAACGGGATACTTATGAAAACTTTATGCCTATTCTCACCTCACAGTTGCACGCACAAAGCATTGTATTTACCGAGCAGCCACCAGCACAATCCATCCGCGTCGTAGTAGGAAAAGATATGATTTACCTAAAGCTTCCCCAACTGGAAACCACATCCTCCGATCATCAAAAACAACATCTGGAAAAAGACCTGGCTTATCTGAAAACATTTTTACAAAAGATTGAAGAAAAACTGCAAAACGAGCGCTTCTTGCAACATGCTAAACCGGAAGTGGTGGAACGCGAACAAAAGAAAAAACAAGATACCCTGGAAAAAATTCGGGTAATTGAAGAAACATTACGTACCCTGTCGTAATTCATCCGAAGATGCAGGGATCATGAAACGATTTAAACCATTCATGAAGGTCATTTGGCTGACAGGTCTGTGTTGCGGAACCTTCATCTGCCGCGCGCAACAGCTGTTTAGCCCTTCGGCAAAAATTATAGATAGCTTATCTCAGCAAGGCCCCTCGTTGTTCACCTTCATTGGCCATGATTCATCATCACGCATACCTGCATCGCTGATGAAACAATTGATCGATTCGCCGCTGGTGGTGAAAGATACTCGTGGCAGGCTATACCAGGTAAGCCGTTTTGATTTTGGCTATCTGCATATTGACACCACTTTCAACGATACCACCGAAAGATTTGAACTTGTTCCGGAATATATGGGGTTCACATTCTTGCAAAATCAGTTAGATTCCTTATGGAAGGCTCGCATCAAGAAAACCCTGCATGCTGGGGAGCGGGTATTTTTTGATCATATCATTGCAGAAGATAGTTCTGGCATTAAATACGGAGCCCCACCATTGCATATTCTGGTGATAGACACCTCACAAAAGGTTAACGAAGCTGAAGCGGAATAATCAATTCCCATCGGTTTGGCCTGCCGGGAAATAACGGATCCGTATCTAACAAATGGCTAAATCTGAGCGTGATGCTCAAGGGATAAATATTCCACCAGCGGGTATCGCCTGTGAGTTCCATGCCTGCAGATCTGAAGCGCTGATGGGCTATCTGTTGTTGCTGATAATAAAGGGTGCGGCTATCATCATAAAACAGATTAAGCCGAAACCGAAGAAAATAAAATATGCCACCCAAACCCCAGTCGGGATACACCAGAGGAAACTGATAATTGAATCCCCATTTGGTAATCTGATGATAATAAGGCGCATGATAACCTCTTGCGTAGGGAAATGCATCGGTGAATGCATAAGTGTTGGCCGTATCTTTATGCTGGAAGGCAAATTGCAACAGCAAGCTGTGCGAAGGCCATAGGCCAGGAAAATACAAGTCGGCCTTTGCCAACCATTGCATAGCAAAATGAGCACCAAGCGAATGATTCCAGCTCAAATACAGATTTTGTGCAAGGTGAGGTGCAATGTGCTGGCGGGCTTGCAAACGTTGTTGTGTAAACTGCCATCCAAGGTTTACATACGGCATGGAAAAACCATGAGCCACCGAAGCCTTCTGAAAAGGATATTGTACATGCGTCTGATAAATTCCTGCAAAAGGAATCAAATACCGGCTCATCATCCGTCCCGAGAAATTCCAAGGAATATATCCTGAAAGGCTGGCCGAGGCTTCATTCCACATCACTTGCTGGCCACCCCTTTCCCATGCTGTTCGGTGAGCTGTGTAGGAGCCGCCGACATTCCATATCGCATACCATCCACCATACGTGCCAGAAAGGCCAACGCTGTGAGAGGCTTCATTGCGGTTGTACATATAATACACAGAAGAAGAAAAAGTGTTGAGTATATTATCCGACAAAACCTGAAAGCCATAATCCGGATCATCCAGAATGGGTTCCCAACTATGTACGTGGATGAGCTGAAAAGATTTGGGATAACGCATAATCGCAAAATGCCGATGAGGTGTTTCCTGCAATACGTTAGCTGCTTCGGCTTGCAATGCATGGGGCACATAGGGATAATCTATCCTGTAAAGCAAAAGGCTGTCTATAGGTTCCCAAACAGTGGTATCGAGAGCAAGCTTCATTAACTTATTGCCATTCAGGGTGAACTGGCTATACACCAGCCAGCGCCCGTCAGGCGAAACTGCAGGTGTATAACAACTCGAGGCCGCATGGGTTACCTGATAAATGGCATGCGTCTCCGATGAAACTGCATAGATCTGTTGGATATGGCCGAAGCTACCACTGAAAAAAATCCACGATCCGGAATGATCCGAGGGGTGCAATACACAAAACTCTTGTATGGGATGAAAAGTAAAGGGTGTAATGAGCTTCACTTTGCGGCTCTGCAGATCTTCATGGATAATGGCCGAACGTCCGGCACTATCTTGTGCAATACAATAAACCGACTTCCCATCAGCAGCAAAATGAGGGTAAGCCAACATGCCATGAAAAGGACTCGGAAATGAATCCACCAATAATCCGTCGCGTGTGCGAAATAAGCATAACTGTACCGACTGATCGGGAGCCACCGAAACGGCTACGATGTACTGCCCATCAGGTGATAAGGCGGGTGAAAAAAGTTTGGTGCGGTGGGTAATCTTTTTCACACGGCGATGTAAAAAATCATCATACATGATCACGCCAAAATCTTTCCATCCCCACCGCGGATCACTCCGATAGCCAGCCCAAACGATTCCATGAGCATTGGCATCAAAATCATGATCCACTACGATACCCTGGCGAACCACGCGATGCATGCGGCCGGAAGACGCTCTCCGCATAATAGTTGGAAGTTTCTGAAAACTATTTTGCACAAACAATAACGTATCTGCAGAGAGGAATATCGGATATTGTTCATTGACATAATTTTTTGTCGGCGCATTGAGTGGAATGGCCCGGTCGGGCTGCTTGGGCTTATCGCGTTCCCATTGCCGGGCGAAATACTGCATGGCATC
>JADGHY010000128.1 GCA_019683625.1 Thermoflavifilum sp.
GCATTAGTTATACCGATGCATTTGAGATTTTGAAAAACAGTTCACATAACAAAAAGAAAAAATTCCAGTTTCCCGTTGAACAGTGGGGCATGGATCTGCAGAGTGAACATGAGCGGTATCTGGTAGAAAAATATTTTAAAAAACCGGTAATCATCACCGATTATCCGAAAGAGATCAAGGCCTTTTATATGCGCCAGAATGACGATGATCGCACGGTTCGGGCCATGGATATTTTATTTCCGGGCATTGGTGAAATAGTGGGTGGCTCGCAGCGTGAAGAGCGGTACGACAAACTGTTGCAACGCATGGAAGAATTGCATATTTCTCCTAAAGAACTTTATTGGTATCTCGATAGCCGGCGTTTTGGCGGATGCCCTCACTCGGGCTTTGGCCTGGGTTTTGAACGAATGGTGCAATTTGTTACCGGCATGAGCAATATTCGTGACGTGATTCCCTTCCCGCGCACACCGAAAAATATTGCTTTTTGAAGGAAAATATTTTGGATAGGGTCAGCGTTTACATAAGAGAATAAAAACTTTTATCGTGAAAGCATTTGTTTTCACCTGTTGCTTGGCTTTGCTGGCAGCAGCTTTTTATACAGGTTGCAAAAAAGAACTTTCGCTGGAATTGCGCAGCCCCATAGATAGCACAGATACTACTGGCACTTCACAACCCATAGATACTGCACAGGATAGCCTGAATTATCAACCTACTTCTGCCGGCTCTTACTGGTACTATTATCCTTCCGGCAATGCCACCCAGTTGTTCATGAGTGTGATATCAACCGATAGGGATACTTCTTTTCACGGACACACGTATCATGTTTTCACGATAAATTACGGTAATACCAGCTCATTAAGTTATATGCGGCGGGAAGGAAATGCTTATTATGCGGCCGGTGGCCTGTTTTCCGGGACACAATTTCTTTCCGCAGTATCCGGTAACCTGCCAGCGCCTATGCTCGATTCCCTGCAATATGCCGAAGTATTGTATTTGCGTTCTGATCTCCCCGATGGCAGCAGCTGGACGCAAACGCAGGATTTTACTTATCAAAGCAGCAATGTGAAAGTAGAATTAAAACTGAATTTCAATTTTCATATTCAATCCCATACGGCCAATATGCTGTTGCAAGGTCAGGCCTTTTCAAAGGTGATCACAGAGGATATGACTGTTAATGTGCAGCTGCTGGTGAATGGGCTTACACTTTACAATCAGTCTTTCAGCTCTACGATACTTGCGGCCAACAAAGTAGGCATCATTTCTTTCACCAGTCTCGATGGCACTGGGCAGGAGATAGATTTGTATAATTATCAGATCAACTAAAGGCTTTTAAGGTTTCGAAAGCATTTGCCGTAAAACAGGCAACTTATGTGCAGCGACGGGGAGCATCTCTCCGTTGCGCATGATGAGTTTTTGGTGGGCCAGGTCAATATCCACGACATGAGCTATCTGTACGATATATTGGGGATGAATTTGCAAAAATCCCGTTTGTCTTGTGAGCAATCGCTGGTAGTGATCAAATGAATGCTCGGCTAAGAATTGGGTTTCAGATAAACAGAATTGGGCAAGACCATCTTTTCGGCACAAGAAATAGATATCCTGGAGGGGAAGGCAAAGCCATTGTTGCTGCACGGGAACGGCCAGCCGGGCTGATGCGTAAGGATGTGAAAGATTGTGTTTAAAAGTATAAAGCCTAGTTTGTTTTTCCCGATATGCCTGATGCATGAGCATAAATTGAAGTTCTTGCATCAGTGCATGTTTGTTAATGGGTTTTTGAAGCAGATGCAGCTCGCTATAAGCAAGGATGGATGCCGTTTCGCGTTCGTGAGCCGTAATAAAAGTCAGCTCAGCATCTTCTTCATCTGAAAGCCGTTCAGCAATGGAAAAACCATGTGATGCAGACAGATCAAGGTCCACCATAATCCAGTCGGGATGCCACAAATCAATCAGGCTTTCGGCTTGAGACAAATCGAAAGCATACAAACAAGCATCTATGCGAAGCAAATCCTGACGGGAAAGCATTAAAGCAATGATGGCATGGCTGTCGGGTTCATCATCAACGACCAGCACACGAATAGCATTGTTTTGCATGAAACCAAGTTTTTGGGGTATAAGCAATAGGCAAATTATGCCTGAGGTACTACAATCTGTACAAGTGTTCCCGACATGTCGCCAAACTTTTCTTCTTTATCAATAACTTCAATTTGGATATCGGTGTGGAACAACTTATTAATCCATTCGGCGCGCATCCTGCTTAATTCCATTCCGGCAATCAAATGTTTTCTGAAATTATCCATGCCCATTGCCCTCGTTCGCTTGATGCCGATTCCATTATCTTCAATAGTACATATCAGCAGATCTTCCTTCTCCTGAAAATGAATCCTGATTTTGCCTTTATGAATAGGATGATTGATGCCATGTTTAACAGCATTTTCCACATAGGGCTGCAACAACATGGTTGGAATCTCTGTTCGGTCTGGATCAATTTCCGGATCCACATGGATTTCATAATCCATTCTTTCTTCAAATCGCATTTTCTCCAGCCTCAAATAAGTTTGCAAATAGCGAATTTCTTCTTCAAGAGACACAAAATTCAATCGGGCCATTTCCAGTGTTTGCCGAATGAGCAAGGAAAAATCAGACAGATATTCCTGTGCAAGCTCATCATGTTTTTGCATGATAAAAAGCTGAATGGAATTCAGGCAATTGAAAATAAAGTGTGGATTCATTTGTGCTTTGATAGCCTTAAGCTCAAGTTCGCTGAGCTTTAGCTGGTATTCTGCTTCAAGTTTCAGCCTGAGTTGTTCATTTAATTCTTTGGTAACAGACGCCAGTTGCTGATCCTTTGCTGTGAAGTTTTGTTGCAGTTGTTCCACATCCTGATGCAATTTCTGTGTCAGTTGAGCCATTTCCTGGATGAGCTTTTGCTGGCGGATAATGGTTTCGGTTTGCACTCTTCTGCTGTGATACATGGCACTCATCAGAAAACAAATCATGGCTAAGGTAGTGCCCACCATCAACACTTTAAACGAAAACAGGTTTAAACCGTAAGAAGGCAGAGAAGTATTAAATAAAAGGGCTGTATGAAAAGAAACAATACCACTTGAAAACAGGATTACAGCACCGAACAAAAAATATTTTACAGCTTGATCTTTCTTGTGTTGATTTAACCGCCAGAAAAATGCGACGGCAGGAAGCAGTGCAATGTAAAAGAAAAGGATGTAGATGACACGTGCTGCGTGATCCTGTTGGGTTGCCAGCAGGATCCATTGCCCTAAAATGAGGGCTGCAATACACACCAGCAGATAGGCAAATATCCGGGTTAATTTAGGAGAAGAAAGATGGGTGGAAACTATATGCTTGCTTAAACCGATGAAAGGAAGATAAAAACATAGCAGTGGGCCAGAAAGATCGAACACGTTTCGCAAGATAGGCCAGAAAGAGAATAAAGAAAACTGATAGGGATAGACAGCCAATTGTGCAAAAAAATACAGAGGTGCAGCACAGGAAAACCATCCAACCCATGCATATAAAGATGCTCTTGTTTGGATATAGCCAATGAAAGATAATATGGCGATGATGCTGAGCAAGCCTGTGATGAAGAAAACCCAGTTGCTTATAGGCAAAAACTCCCGGCTCTGCTGCATGGCAAATTGATTCCAACCGGCTATAGTATAAAGCCTGGAATAGAGTGGATTTTCCACATCATAAGTATTGACGATATGCAGATAAAACACACTTGTGGAGTTAGCCGGCAGATGCAAGGGGAAAGCTAATCGATACCATTTTTTCCAGCCACTGCCTTTTTCCATTAATCCGGCTTTTGCCATAAGGCCATAAGTTCCATCAGGTTGAAGAGCATAAAAAAAGGCATGATCAACATAACCCACGAACCAGCAAATATCATCCCGTTGCACACCATTGTTAAACACGGATATTTTTAACCAAAAATCATGTGGGGCCTGGTTTTGCCAAGCTAAGTCATGAAAATTGCGGGGCGACAGGAAATACTGGTAGATAATTTTATCAATAGAAGAGATCTTAGAAGCATTTTCAAACACTGTCGTATACTGGCGAATATCCCATGCAGTATCGGGGAAGGATTGAGGCAGTACAAGTGTATCGGCCTGAGGCGCCCGGGCCATGGCTGTTCCGCCCATTAGCCAACAGCTAATCATGAAGCAGAGCAGGCCTAATTTCCATTGCTGAACAACAATATTTTTCATTTGCCTGTGCTGAACAACATCAGCATTTTTAATGAACCTGCCATAAGGCAGAAAACAAAAATCCCTCCAAGGGAATTTTTCTTGTCAGATATAGATTCAAGCCAATCTTATTTCACCAAATCGTCTATGGCACGGGCCATCTGCCGGTCTTTTTCCGTTATCTTATTACCAGCATCATGCGTGGTTAAATAAATAGTAACCTTATTGTACACATTTTCCCAGTAGGGATGATGATCCATTTTTTCAGCCAGCAGGGCCACTCTGGTCATGAAGCCAAAAGCTTGAGAAAAATCCTGAAATATAAATGTCTTCACCAGTTGATTATCTTTTTCTTCCCACATGATCGGTTTAATTTTATGATTTACAAAATCAGGTTTCTTCGGTTCTTGAGATCTTCCTGTGCAAGAACGGTTGCCATTCTGATATAGGGAAAATGTTTCAATTGCATTAACAGTTCTTCTCTGTCGTTTGTTGAAAAAAACGGGCCCTTAATGAGCCAGATATAGGGCATGTGTTTTACTTCCGGAAGCAATGCAATGCCCTGTTTATAATTGTTGTACAGATAATGTATGTTTAAAGATCTTGTATCCAGATATTCAAAAACCGTGAAAAAATAGGTTCTGCGATTTTGTTTCCACGCAATTACCAGATCAGGATTGACGCGAAAATCCATATCCAGGTCTCGATTCAGATGCCAGCATAGTTGATAGTCGGGTAAATCGGATACCAGCCCAATCAGCTGAGTAGATTCAAAAAACTCTTCAACGAGTTGTTGTTCGTTTAGCTTTAATATTTTGGGCAGAGAGGATTTCATATTGGGTGATCTTATGTATGCTGACGCGGGTCCCAGAATACCTGTTCAAAATTCATCACTTGGTCGTTGATGACTTTCACCCCTTCTTGTTCCAGCAGTTCCTGCATGAGGGTGGGGGTGGCAAAATGATGCTTGCCGGTGAGCAGGCCTTTTCGGTTCACCACACGATGGGCGGGCACTGGTGGCATCACGCGGTGTGACATATTCATGGCCCAGCCCACCATTCTGGCCGAGATGCGCATGCCACAGGCTTCGGCAAGGGCGCCATAGGTGGTTACCCGGCCACGGGGAATCCTTCGCACCAGTTCATACACGCGGTCCAGAAAGTTAGGAGCCGCTGTGGACAAAGCTTTTTGTGGTTTATTGTTCATGGCAAAGGATTGGTTTTTTAGGTCAGCTGAACCGATCCCGGTCGCCAGGCGGCTATTGCCGTCAGGTTAATCTGGCTCCAGGGTTCAAAAGCGGTAGGGTTTTCAGGTAGCTTAAAAGAAAGATAATGAATAGGTCTGCCTTCGGCACGATGCTGGCGTTCATAGTAGGTTTGAATGCCTAGCTCACCTTCCGCATCTTCGGGCAGGTTTTCCTGGATGGCAAAAAGCTTGCAGCCGGTTTGATGAATTACTTCAAGCGTATATTCGAATAATTCGCGTGAATCGGTTTTCAGATGAATCAGGCCGTTGGGTTGCAGGATCTGCTGATATTGCCACAAAAACCGTGGATGGGTAAGCCTTTTTTTGGCCCGGGATTTTCTGGGATGCGGATCCGGAAACGGGATCCAGATGGCCGACACTTCGTTTCGGGCAAAATACAACACGAGTTGTTCAATTTGAATGCGTAAGAAGGCAATCCGATTTAATTGCTCGTCCAGCGCTGTGCGCGCGCCCTTCCACAATCTGTTTCCTTTGACGTCTACGCCTATGGCGTTGAGGCGATCATGCAAGCGCACCAGCCCCAGGCTATACTCCCCCTTTCCGCAACCCAACTCCAGCACAATGGGAAAATCGTTCTGAAAAAACGCATGCCATTTCCCGGCCATGCCCTCCGGAAAACTCAACACATTGGGAAAATGTTTGATTTCTTCAAACCGAATCAGCTTTTTGTGCGCCATGCCGCAAAACTACATCAGCCTCCTCTAAACTGCAGATAAAAAGAAGGGCTGTTAGACAACAGCCCTCTGTTCAAATAACTTAACCATATCCTATGAAAAACCAGTTCAAATTTAAAAGGCATTCGTATTTTCAGCCCATGAAAATCAGCGAACGAAACAATTTATCTGGTAAACGTGTAAAATACAAG